>NZ_WEII01000004.1:0-76662 GCF_009183805.1 Bacillus sp. B2-WWTP-C-10-Post-4
CTATTATACCTATATTTAAATGCAACAATTATAGCTATTAGTATAGGCATACCAAATATATCCACCCCATTTTTCTGTAAAATTACTTTATAACATGAAAGATTAACTTGGGTGATAAGTTATTGTGAATGTTTTTTTACAAAACAGATAAGTAATAGTGTTTGGTATTATGTAAATTATTGTAATAACATAAGAGTAAAGAAAAACATTTACATTGATTATTGATTCATTACTTATTGAAAAAGAGCAAAATGCACCTTTGTATGGAAAAGGATTATATGCATTGGGAGGTTTAAACAAATGACGAGGAAGAATACAACGACAAACCCTTGGGCCAAGTTCCACGGTCCGAACCTTGGTTATGTTATTGAGCAGTATGATCTTTACGTAACTGGAGCAGGTTCTGTTGATCCGGAATTACAAGAGCTTTTTGAAATTTTTGGAGCTCCTTCGTTTCAAGATGATGTCGTAACAGGGGACAACACAGCAACACATTTTTCTCCTCAAAACACAGGTAATATTGAAAAAATTCTTAAAGTCGTTCAACTTGTTGAGCAGATTCGTTCTTTCGGGCACACGTTGGCTCACATCAACCCGATGGAAGATGCTGCAAATGGACAATCTCTTCTTGAGAAAGCAATGAACGAACTGAGCGATGCTGACTTGAAGGCGATTCCAGCGAAAACAGTATGGCCAGATGCACCAGAAGGTATTCACACTGCACTTGATGTAATTCATAGATTAAAAGACGTTTATACAAAATCTTTAGCTTATGAATTTTCTCATATACAAGATAGTGAAGAACGCGCGTGGTTGCATCAAATGGTGGAATCAAATTCATTGCGTCAACCACTATCAAATAAAAAACGAACTGCTCTTTTAAAACGTTTAACAGCTGTTGAAGGTTTCGAGCAATTCTTGCATAAAACATTCGTTGGGCAAAAACGTTTCTCTATCGAGGGCGTTGATATGCTTGTACCTGTTTTAGATGAAATTGTTCTAGAAGGTGCTAAGAATGGCGTAGAGGATGTCATGATTGGTATGGCTCACCGCGGTCGCCTAAGCGTACTTGCTCACGTATTAGAAAAACCATATAGCCACATGTTTGCTGAGTTCAAACATGCAAAAATAGAAGGCGCAGTGGCTAATTCTGGCTGGACTGGCGACGTGAAATACCACCTAGGTAGAGAACAAGTCGTTAGTAACGAAGAAGTTAGTACTCGCGTTACATTAGCAAATAACCCGAGTCATCTTGAGTTCGTGAATCCTGTAGTAGAAGGTTTCGCACGTGCGGCTCAAGAGAATCGTAAAAAATCTGGTCTTCCAGATCAAGATACTTCAAAATCATTCGTAATTTTAGTTCATGGTGATGCTGCATTCCCTGGTCAAGGTATTGTATCTGAGACACTCAACTTAAGCAGATTGAACGCGTACCAAACAGGCGGAACGATTCATGTTATCGCAAACAATGCAGTTGGTTTTACGACTGATAGCTATGATTCTCGTTCTACGAAATATTCAAGTGACCTTGCAAAAGGTTTCGATATTCCGATTGTTCACGTGAATGCTGATGATCCGGAAGCTTGTCTTGCAGCTGCTAACCTTGCGATTCAATATCGCATGTTGTTCAAAAAAGACTTCTTAATCGATTTAATTGGTTACCGCCGCTACGGTCATAACGAAATGGATGACCCGGCAGTTACGCAACCACAAGTGTACAAAAAAATTAAAAACCATCCAACTGTAAGAGCAATTTATGCAGATCAATTACAAGCTGCTGGTGTTCTAAATGCAGATGAGGTTGAAACGATTACACAGTTTATACAAGAACAATTAAAGTCTGACTATGCACAAGTACCACCAGCTGATACGAGTGATGCAACAATTCACGTTAAAGTACCAGATGTTGTTGCAAAAGGTATTCAGTCAATTGATACTGGCGTTGAGATTGACTCACTTCGTGCAATTAATGAAGGTCTACTATCTTGGCCAGAAGGCTTTAACGTATATCCGAAAGTGAAGAAAATTCTTGAGCGCCGTAAAGATGCTCTTGAAGAGAACGGCAAAATTGAATGGGCACTTGCTGAATCATTAGCATTCGCTTCTATTTTACAAGAAGGTACGCCAATTCGTTTAACTGGTCAAGATTCACAGCGTGGTACATTCGCACACCGTCATATCGTATTACACGATACTGATACAAATGAAACATATTCACCATTACATCGCTTACCAAACATTAATGCTTCATTCTCTGTTCATAACAGTCCGTTATCAGAGGCTGCTGTTGTTGGTTACGAGTATGGTTATAACGTATTCGCTCCAGAAACTCTTGTTATGTGGGAAGCGCAATATGGTGACTTCTCAAATACTGCGCAAGCATTATTTGATCAATATGTTTCAGCAGGAAGAGCAAAATGGGGTCAAAAATCTGGCTTAGTTCTTCTATTACCACACGGTTATGAAGGTCAAGGACCAGAGCACTCTAGTGCACGTCCAGAGCGTTTCTTACAGTTAGCTGCTGAGAATAACTGGACAGTTGCAAACTTAACGAGTGCAGCTCAATACTTCCATATCCTGCGTCGTCAAGCATCTATCTTAGGAACGGAAGCTGTTCGACCATTAGTATTGATGACGCCGAAGAGTTTATTACGTCACCCACTTACGCTTTCAACTGCTAGTCAGTTAAGCGAAGGACGTTTCCAACCTGCTTTAGAACAAGAAAACCTTGGCATGAAACCAAATAAAGTAAAACGTCTTGTTTTAAGCACAGGTAAAATGGCGATTGACTTAGCAGCAGAAATCGAGTCTGGTAAACATGAGTACAACTTAGACGAAGTTCATGTCGTTCGTATTGAGCAATTGTACCCATTCCCTGCTGAGAAAGTTCAATCTATTATTAAACGCTTTAAAAACTTAGAAGAAATCATTTGGGTTCAAGAAGAACCTCGTAATATGGGCGCATGGCATTACATGGCTCCAATTCTGTTCGAACTTGCTGGAGATAAAGTGAAAACAGGCTACATTGGACGTCCTGATCGCTCTAGTCCATCTGGCGGCGATCCATTCGCTCACAAAGCTGAGCAAGAACTAATCGTTGCACATGCTTTAGATGTAAAGTATAACTTCCGTCAAGATAAACAAGAAATTGAAGTTTACAGCAACTAAAAAGTAACAATGAAGCTTTCTTGCTTGTTCCTTGGGCAGATATTCTGCCCAAGGCCAGGCTAACAAATGGAGATTACCGAAGACAAAAGAAGAAAAAACACACCGTTAGGCAAATAAGGGGAGGACATTTAAAATGATCGAAATTAAAGTACCTGAGCTTGCAGAATCTATTACTGAAGGAACTATTTCACAATGGCTTATCAACGTAGGCGACAAAGTTGAGAAAGGTGGCAGCGTTGTTGAGCTTGAAACTGATAAAGTCAATGTAGAAATCATTGCAGAAGATTCAGGTATTGTATCGAAGTTACTAGGCGAACCTGGGGATACAGTTGAAGTTGGCGCAACTATCGCAATTTTAGATGCTAATGGAGCACCAGTTGCAGTAAGTACACCTGCACCAGTGGCTGAGCAACCAAAACAAGAAACGACTGAAGCACCGAAAGCTGCGGCACCAAATGCTGAGCAAACTGCAACACTACAAGGTTTACCAAATACAAACCGTCCTATCGCATCACCAGCTGCTAGAAAAATGGCTCGTGAATTAGGAATCGACTTAAACGACGTACGTAGCACAGATCCACTTGGACGCGTGAGACCACATGATGTACAAGCTCATGCTGCAGCACCAAAAGAAGCACCAGCTGCTCCAAAGAGTCCAGCTCCTGCTCCAGTTGCAAAAACTGAATTCGAAAAACCAGTTGAGCGCGTGAAAATGTCCCGCCGCCGTCAAACAATTGCAAAACGCCTTGTAGAAGTTCAACAAACATCTGCAATGTTAACAACATTTAACGAAGTTGATATGAGTGCGATCATGGAATTACGTAAAGAACGCAAAGATGCTTTCGAGAAAAAACATGATGTACGTCTTGGCTTCATGTCATTCTTCACAAAAGCAGTTGTTGCAGCATTAAAACAATTCCCATTATTAAATGCTGAAATTCAAGGTGACGAGCTTATCATTAAAAAATTCTATGATATCGGTATTGCAGTAGCAGCTCCAGATGGATTAGTTGTTCCAGTTGTACGCGATGCTAACCAATTAAACTTCGCTGAAATTGAAAGTGAAATTCGTGAATTAGGTAAAAAAGCACGTGACAACAAACTTTCATTAAAAGAACTACAAGGTGGTACATTTACAATTACAAACGGTGGTGTGTTCGGTTCTCTAATGTCAACACCGATCCTAAATAGCCCACAAGTTGGTATTTTAGGAATGCATAAAATCCAAGTACGCCCAGTTGCAATTGATAACGAGCGTATGGAAAACCGCCCAATGATGTACATTGCTTTATCTTACGATCACCGTATTGTTGATGGTAAAGAAGCAGTTAGCTTCCTTGTTGCTGTTAAAGATATGCTTGAAGATCCAAAGTCATTATTATTAGAAGGTTGATAGATTAAAAATCTATTAAAGGCTGTAGAATGAATCATTCTACAGCCTTTTTTTATTGTGTTCATACGGGACAAATTTCATGACATAAGGTAATAATGTATGCCTAAACGTAAGGAGGATTAAAATGAATAACCTTCCAATTCATGCAAAACTTAAAGTAAATAAGGATACTTTCTTCCTCCCCGATTCAAACGGGGGTGTCTATTTTCGAAATAACGCCAGTTCATTTCGTATGGACGGTGATGGAATTTATGACTGGATTGAAAAATTAATGCCAATGTTTAACGGGAATTATTCTTTAGCCGAAATAACCGATGGCCTCCCTCTCCCCTATCAAAACCGTGTATTTGAAATTGGAGAGATTTTATATGAAAATGGTTTCGTTCGTGATGCAAATCAAGATGCACCTCATGAATTAAACAGTACATTACTCGACAGATATGCTTCACAAATTGAATTTTTAGAAGCTGATTCTCATTCAGGTGCTTTAAAATTCGAAACGTACCGCGGAGCAAATGTCCTTGTACTTGGTTCTGGGGATATGCTCACTTCCTTAGTTTCTTCTTTATTAGAATCTGGTTTACCTACATTTCATTACCTCGTTACAGATCGGGATGAAACAAACTATGACAGAATACATGAGCTAATAGAACGTGCATATGAAGTTGATAACAGTGTACTCCTTCAAGAAATCGATACTACAATTGACCGTCCCTTGCGTGAAGTATTCGAACCTTTTGATTGGATTTTATATGTTTCTCAAAACGGAGACATTGACGGTTTAAAAACAGTTCACACTATTTGTAGAGAAACGAAAAAGAATTTCATACCAGCTATTTGTTTATCAACACTCGGTATAGCTGGACCTGTCGTAACAGAAAATCGTGATGAATGCTGGGAATCCGCATGGCATCGGCTACATGAAACGACTTTACAAAATGAAAATTCATCGGATTCCTTCTCACCAATTACATCTGCCATGTTAGCAAATGTAATCGTTTTTGAATTGTTTAAACATGTCGCGGATGATTCATATCGTGAAAAAGAATCACAATTCTTTTTATTAAACTATGAAACACTTGAAGGAACGTGGCATCCTTTTATAAAACACCCTCTTGCAACTGATGAAAGTTTTACAATTGATACGATAGAAAATATTTCTGAAAAACTTGAGCATCGGTATGGCCAACATACTTCAACTGATGTATTCCGCTTTTTCGATTCATTAACTTCTAAAGAAGCCGGTATATTCCATGTATGGGATGAACAAGATTCATATCAATTACCATTATCACAATGCTATATTCAAGTAGCTACTCCACTATCAGATGGCCCAGCTCCCCTTCTGCCTCTTATGACTCGTAGTGGATTGACTCATAATGAAGCACGCCGAGAAGCTGGTTTAACAGGAATTGAAACATATGTAGCAGAAATCATTCACCGCCTTATTCCTGAACATAACAATATCGGTATCGGTGCTGGAGAAACGATGACAGAAGGATTTTACCGGGCACTACAACAACATTTAAACAATAAACTGTATGAGCGGCAGTCACATATTCTAGAGGAACTTACAACTGTTGATTTAATTGATATTCAAGATAAACATTGTAGATTTTATTACGATGCTCTCTCTACAATCCATGAAACACCTAAAATCGCAATGAGTGAAGAGATTCTCAGTTTTCCAGTCGTTTGGGTTGGTATAAATGATAGATGGTACGGTGCATCTAATATTAATATGACGTTAGCGTTACGAAACGCACTACAACTATCACTCTTTCACGTTCAAAATGAAGAAATTCCTTACAGAGCTAATATCTTGCCTGAATCCTCTATTATTTTATATGACACGGATTCTTTTAGAGTGGAAATACAAGCGGAAGAAGAAATTCCAAGTGTGCAATCTTTACAGCTTGCCTTACAGCATTTAGAAGAACATAATTTTTATCCCTTCGTGTTCGATTTAGCAATCGAACCATTTTTGAAAGAAAACCTAGACGGTGTGTATGGGGTATTAATTGCAAAGGAGGACGGTTTATGATTCAAAATATATTGCTTATAGGAGATGGCCTTCTTGCAGACTATGTACATGATCAATTATGCGAACAATATTCCATCATTCGTCAACATACCCTCACAGAAGAACTTCCTGAAAATATTCATCTCGCTCTCGTATTACATGATGGATCTCCTTCTACTATTCATCATGATGCCGAACTTATTTTTCGCTCAAATCATATTCCATGGCTTCGTGGTTTTACTTCATTTGGCGAAGGTATTATCGGTCCTTACATTCATCCTCTTACGCCTGGATGTTCCCATTGTTCTGATGGACGCCGTTTTATCGCTGGCTTTGATCAAAAAGAAATGTGGGAACTACAGCGGAAATATGCCTTTAAAGCAGATAATGTAACGAGACGTGACGTACGTGCCACCCAAAATGGAATGTTGCAAATGTGCCATCTTATTTGCGCAGAAACAGGAAAAATATTAACTCATAACCATTCTTCTTTAGAAAATGAACTTATTTTACTAAACTTACAAACATTACAATGTACGCGGCATTCTTTTCTTCCAGATCCTCTCTGTCCTGTATGTAGTAATTTACCTGATGATACTGCGGATGCGGCGGAAGTTTCTTTACAACCGAGTTTAAAAGTAAGCACCGAAACGTATCGCTGCCGTTCCATTCATGAGCTAAACACATTTTTAACGAGAGACTATTTAGATTATCGGGTCGGTATGTTGAACGGAAAAATGCAGCATTCTGTATTACCATTCGCTGACGTCATTATAAACATGCCATTAATGTTCGGAAATGAAGGTGTTGCGGGACGAACTCATTCATTTGCAGTGAGTGAAGCAACTGCTATTTTAGAAGGTTTAGAACGATATTGCGGTATGTCTCCTCGTGGGAAAAAGACAAATGTGCATGGTAATTTTCATGATTTAGAGGAACATGCACTAAATCCCCTCACACTCGGTGTCCATACAAATGAACATTACAATCGTGATAACTTTCCATTCAAGCCGTTTGATCCTGATTATGAGCAAAACTGGGTATGGGGATATTCTTTATCACAAAACAGACCGCTTTTAGTTCCTGAATCAATTGCTTATTATAGCCTTGGTCATCGAGATGCTTTCGTGTATGAAACATCAAATGGATGTGCAATTGGCGGTAGTTTAGAAGAAGCGATTTTTCACGGCATTTTAGAAATAGTAGAGCGTGATGCCTTCTTACTCACTTGGTATGCCGAATTACCTCTTCCCCGCCTTGATCTTAGTTCAGCAAATGATACAGAATTACAATTAATGATTCAGCGGTTACGTACGATTACCGGATATGAATTACACGCTTTTAACGCGACGATGGAACACGGCATTCCTAGCTTATGGGTAATTGCAAAAAATACGCGTGAAAATGGAATGAACGTTGTTTGTGCAGGAGGCGCTCATTTAGATCCTATTCGAGCCTTAAAAAGCGCCATTCAAGAAATAGCAGGCATGTTACTTATAACAGACGATGAGCTCGAGCACAAAAGAGAATACTACGAAAAATGCTTACAAGATCCTTATTTCGTTAATAAAATGGAAGACCATAGTATGCTGTATGGATTGAAAGAAACAGAAGAACGTCTTCACTTCCTTTTACGGGAAGATGCACCGGTGCAAACGTTCCAAGAAATGAATGTATCACAATCGTTTGATATGGATTTAACATCCGATCTCCACCAACTTTTAAATCGTTTGCATCAATCTAATCTTGAAATAATCGTTGTAGATCAAACCGTTCCCCTCATAGAAAAGAATGGATTACATTGTGTAAAAGTTATTATTCCAGGCATGCTACCGATGACGTTTGGTCACCATCTTACTCGAGTTACAGGACTGGACCGGGTATATACCGTACCGATGACACTTGGATATACAGACGAACCTTTAACGAATGAAAGATTAAATCCACATCCACATCCGTTTCCATAGTAAAGGAGGGATTTCATGCAGCTAGATACTTTTTTACATCATCTCCATTTCTCTATCGATGAAATTATGCCGAATCATGAGGTGGACTGGAAAGACGCACCGCTTCCTTATAAATTATATCGAAATGTACCTACCATCCCGCTCTCCTTAGAAATCCCGTTATCTTTATCGAACTCTTCTACTACACCTACTCTAAATGAAATTGGTCACTACCTTTGGTATTCATTTGGTGTAACACAATTATGTCAGCTAAATAGCGAGAGAAATGTATTACGAAGATCTATTCCTTCGGGTGGTGCTTTATATCCGAATGAATTGTATATCTATTTAAAGATTGACGATTACCCAGACGGCATTTACCATTATGACGCCGCGCATCACCGAGTTATTTTACTTCGCGAAGGAAATTTCGATTCTTATTTGGCAGACGCACTCGGTAATCGCTGTAATATACATGATTGTTTCGGTGCTGCATTCGTATCCACTATGTTTTGGAAAAATTTCTTTAAATACAATAATTTTTCATATCGTCTTCAAGGATTAGATAGCGGGGTCCTCATTGGACAATTGCTAGAATGTGCAAAGCAATTCGGTTATACAAACGGCGTATACTTTCAATTTCTAGACCGTGCACTGAACCATTTACTCGGATTGTCAGAAGGTGAAGAAAGTGTGTATGCCGTTATTCCTTTAAGTACAGAGCCAGAAACTAATTGGTTTCACAATAATTACCGTGAAAATAAAACAGTTACTTCTCATGAGTTGTTGCAACAAATTCCGCCGCTCGCACATGAACATTTCGTTCGCTCAAAACATGTAGGTGAATATCCGATGATAACAAAAATAAATGAAGCTTCTATGATCGAATCGACAGCACACTTCCAAACGCTACATCATGAAGAGCACTATCAACATAATACGTACGCTGTACAGCTACCGAAAGTAGAACGGTTATCGTATGATTTCCTACAACTTTGTAAAAAACGATATTCTCCTGATGCGGACTTTATTTTAACGAAATGGGATGCAGCTGAGCTCGCTACTTTACTACAAGAAGCGAGTCTCTCCTTCCCCTATTACAACGACCTTGACGGTAAGTATACAAATGAAAATACACGCGTCTCCTTATACGGATGTTTTTATAGCGTGAAAAATATTGAAAACGGGGCTTACGCTTATAACAGTAAAACACATTCCATACAACCAATTCGATATGGAGACCTTCGCTACCCACTTCAGTCTAGTATGACGATGGATAACGTAAACCTTTTTCAAGTACCACTTTGCTTACATGTAGTCGGACAGAAAGATTACTATACACGTGCATTAGGCTATAGAGGATATCGCATTCACCAAATGGAAGCTGGTATCCTCGTTCATAAACTCGTTTTTGCAGCGACCGCTATGGGGATGGGCGGGCATCCTTTACTTAGTTTTGATACAAATGCATGTGATCAATTGTACGGAATAGATGCTGGGAATGAAACATCTCTTATTCAAGTTCCAGTTGGGGCATATCGGGCGCGGAATTGGTTAAAAGGGGCTTTGCATAGTTAAAAGCACGCCGATGGACGGCGTGCTTTTTTACTAGATTAACTTAAAAATACTCTTAATTTGTCTAGCAAATAACCAATTTTTCGTACCGTAGTTATCATTTAAACTATCTAAATTGATAGATTGTCCGTTAGCAAACTTTAATTCTAACGTAGTATTTTTGTCATTTGTTTTTAAATTACTATTTGTAATGGCATCATACTTTAATTTTTCAATCTCAACATATTCGTCTTTTTCTTGTCCGATCACGACATGGTCTTGAAAGAAGAAAAATACTTCTACTTTTTTACCGAAACAAAATACATTTTTCGTATAAATTAATGTCGCGTTATCAAGTCCGACACATACTTCTTTCATTTCTTCCACAACGTGTCCAAAGTCTTCTTCATGTCTTGTATTTGATTCAACAATCCATTCTTCGATTGTTTTCATATTAATTGCCATACTGCGCCCCCTGGTTCGTTCATTGCTTCGTTTAAAAAATAAATACTATATGAAAATATAAGCGATACGTACTATGTTTTCAAGGGGGAACGGTATATTCAAAATAAAGTGAAACTTTATTTACTCCCTCATTGTAAAAAAATAGCACTTTAAAAAGTGCTATTCTGCTCTCCTTGCCGCTTGCTGAATTGGATCCCACACGCTGTTATATGGTGGTGCATAACTTAAATCGACATCTTCTAAATCATGAATGCTCATTTTATTGAAAAGTGCCATCGCGATCACATCAATACGTTTATCTACGCCTTCTTCTCCAATTACTTGCCCGCCCAATAATTGTTTCGTATCGGAGCGATATAGTAATTTCAAATAAAGTGGTTTTGCATTTGGATAATAGCCCGCCATATTTGTAGAATCTACTTTGACTGTTTTATACGGAATGTGTAGCCCTTTTGCTTCTTTTTCATTTAACCCTGTTCTTGCGAGTGTCAAATCCATAAATTTAATAATGCCTGTGCCTAACGTACCTTTAAAAGCTCTTCGTTTATCAAGCATATTCAGTCCAGCAAGTCGCCCTTGTTTATTGGCAGTCGTTCCGAGTGGGATATGATCATGAATTTCCTTTATAACGTGGTAATGTGTTGCGCAATCACCAGCTGCATATACGTCTTGGACATTCGTTTGCATATATGCATTTACTTCGATTGCTCCTTTATGATTCTTACGTATATTTGTCCCTTCAAGAAAATCAGTATTTGGTTTCACTCCAACCGACACTAAAACAAGATCTGCTTTATACGTACCTTTATCCGTTTCGACTGCTTCTACTCGTTCATTCCCTTTAAACGCTTTTACATTTTCATTCGTTAAAATTTCAATATGATGCTTATCTGCTTCTTTATGTATGTACTCTGCCATATCTGCATCGTAAATCGTACCGATATGATCATTTCGCTCAATCATTCTTACTTTCTTACCAAGTTCGACGAATGTTTCTGCCATTTCCAGTCCGATTGCACCACCACCAATAATGGTTACATCTTCAACTTTATTCGTTTCTAACGTTTTTAATATGCGCTCAGCATCCGGAATTGTTTTTAAAAGATGAACGCCTTGTAATTCCCGTCCTTCCCATTCCGGCATAACAGGACGTACCCCGGTCGCAATTAATAATCGATCGTACGAAAATACAAAGACATCTTTCGTCTTTGTATGCTCTGCGTACACCATTTTCTTTTCCGTATCTACTTTCGTTACTTCATGACGCACTTTCGCATCAATTCCATATTTCTCACGAAACGTCTTCACGTTGCGCGCGATTAACTTTTCAGTTGAAGCGATAGCACCACTAATGACATACGGTAATCCACACTGAGCATACGAATAAATCTCACCTTTTTCTAAAGTTACAACATTTGCATTTTCATCGTTTCTAACAATTTGCATCGCTGCACTCATACCAGCTGCATCTCCGCCAATAATGACATAGTTCACTTTACCACTCCTTCTTTTTTACATACTCTTTACGTTTTCCATATTTTATAGAAATAACACCTACTTCCATTGTAAAGAAAGAGAATTTCATCTTCAAATTTGGTGCACAAACTTATGTATGAATAGGTAACTGTCGTGTCTTATAAACAACATGTTTAATATGCTATAACAGTAACTATTGAAAGTAGGTGAAACATACATGTGCGCTGGTCTTCTCGCTCAGTTTCCAGAGGAACCGAAAGAACCGAAAGCCGCCCTCCCGCTTGAACAAGAATTTACCATTAATGCAACATTATACAGTGCTCGCGCTTGGTTATCAGACAATGACACTTTCTCTCAAACTATTTGGAAAGCTACCCGCTTCGCTTCTGCATCACACGCTCGCAAGGCCATCTTTCCAGTCGGTACTGTTAAAATTGTAAATGTTTCTGATGATACAATAACGGTTACGATATCATCAGAATCAAAAGATGCTCTTAAAATAATCGTCCCTCCACATTCTGAAGCTGCTTTAACGTCTAGTTCTTTATCTGATGTGCAAGCCAGTACATCAGGAGGGGCAAGTAAAGTCACATTTCTCTTTCATATCTTTTTCTCTAGGGAACCTGCTCCAGCCAAATAACGATAGAAAAGGTACAGCAATATACACTGTACCTTTTTCAAGCGCTCTATTCTCTTGATTTGATTAGTTCAATATTATAAGTTTCGATATCTGTTAACGTTCCTTTAAAATAAGGATTTTCTCTATACCAAGGCTGTTTTGCAAAATATGCTTGCATATCTTTCGTTTGAAAAATATGTCCATGCCTTGCATATATTTCATTTCTAGCAATTTTCAACTGCTCTTTCGATAAATATGTTAAATCTGCGCTCGTTAATTTTCGAATATCACTATCAGGAAAGATGAAACCATTATATACATACCCAGTCGCGGGCGTTGGAGTAACATTATAAACAACTGTTTTTTCTGTACTTTTCTTTTGAAATGGAAGATTATAAGACGAAAGTGCCGTTACCGTCTCTACTTTTGTCGTTTCTCGTCCACTTTCTCCATTTCGTTCTAAATAAACCGTCGCACTTCCATCAGTCGCTACAGGCCCCCATGTAATTTCTTCTCCTGCCAGCGCTGTAACCGGTTTTTGATTTACATACAATGTTGCACCAAGCGCGTTCGTTTGAACTGTAATATATTGACCTTGCAACGTTAAATCTATCGTTACGTTATTTTGGCTTTGTTTCATAAGTACAACCTTTTCCTCACGAGATAATTTTACGTAGTCATTTTTATACTCTGATTGAAACACTTGATTTCCCGGAAGAAATGGCCCATATTGCTTCTCAAACTTTTTGTCATCTGTCTTATCAATTTCTTTTCCGTTCATTTTTAACGATACGTCTTTTTCATTTGTAAGCAAAGTTGTATAGTACGTCTTTGCTTTCAATTTATATCGATCAAATATAAAGAAATACTTTCCGTCTTTCGTTAATGAAAAATCAGCTTTTTCTATTCCGTCCCGTTGTTTTTCACCTTGTCTCAAATATTGTTTTAATTCATTTACGTAAGATGGATTTTCTTTTATATATGAAAATAGAGGCGTTACACTCTCTCTCGTTATCATAACCGATGGATCATCTGCCGTAACGATCTCAGCTAATTTCTCTCCGTCCCTCTCTTGTAAAATCGTAATTATCCGGTCTACTTGTGCCACCTGCGTATAATACGACGATCCGTACAAATACAATCCAATAATTGCTATAACAAATAGCGCTAACAGTGTAATGCCAACTTTTGCACCACCGCTAATGTTCTTCTTTACTACAGAACGTCTCCTCTTCGTCCCGCAGTTTTGACAAAATTGCACACCATCTTCAAACTGAATTCCGCACTTTGTACATACATTCATCCAGTCAACCACCTTTTCATTAGAAGCCAGTTATTCCCTGTGTTAAGGCTTGAATTATCGTGCTAATGTAAGACCAAAGTACAATGAATGTTGCAATTCCAATTAAAACATTTGCAATAATAAGTGTGTAAACGAGATCTAATCCGTCATTGTCTAGCTTTAATACGGCTACAGTTATACTAATCCCTATATAAGTTGCAGCTACCGATAATAATATCGGTAAGAAAAAAATTAATAAGAAACTAAAAAGAAAAGAAAGGACTAATATGACAATAGCCGGCGTCGCTATCGTTCCCCACATACCGAATACTTCAAGAAACGAAAAAGATGATTTCATCATCTTACCACTTACAAAAATAATAAATCCGACAAATAAAGTTAAAATTAATAAAAAGAAAAAGACCGTTATAGATTCTCCAAAAAACGTGGGAGTAGATATATCTGGTGCAAATGTTCTCGTAACTGCTGATGCTGCACTCATCATTCTATAAAAAATACATGCTCCTAAAAAACAAATAAGAACAAGACTTACAATTCCATTTCGTACTTCAATAGCGCCGCTTTGCATAATCGCTGTCGGTGCTTGTAATGCATGTTTAAAAAATTGAAAATAGCCGCTCGCAAACCGCTTCACTTGCTCTACCGTTTCATTTTGCCGAGCTTCCTTTGCTTGTGCCGCACGTGCTTGTTCCGGCCCTTCTTCTTGGCCACTACTTGCCACTACTTCTTCCGTTAACGAATGTCCACAATTCCCGCAAAATTTTGCCTCCGCTGCATTTTCTGTATGACATGACGGACATTTCATTCTCTTATCCCTCCTTAAGGATATACCGTATAGGGTGTTACAAATTCAATATATGAATTTGTACATAAAACATGACTACAAGAAAAAGATTCTGAAATCCTTCTTCCGAAAGAAAATATATGTGCTAGTAATCTTGAAAAAAAATGCTATTATGAAACAGAACAAATAACATTTTTAGCAGATTGGATGAAAGACAATGGAATTGGTAAACTCAATTTTTCAAATACTCCTTACAAGCGTAATCCAATTATTTTCTTTAATTGGCGTTATCATTGTAATTGGATTTTTATTAGGATATTTAGAATCTCTCACACGCATGTATTGGTCGAGAGCTTTTGGAAGAAAAGGATTCCTATTAACGGCTTGGATTGGTGTTCCTATTCACGAACTTGGACATGCCATTATGTGCGTGCTGTTCCGTCATAAGATTGTAGCAACGCAGTTCTTCCCGACAGATACAAGCCAAGGGGCTTTAGGTTACGTACAACATCAATACAATCAAAAAAGTGTGTATCAACGGATTGGGAATTTCTTCATCGGCATTGGGCCTATTATTTCTGGTATTACTGCACTAATCCTTTTAATGCGCTATTTCGTACCAGAATCATATTTTTTATTTAATACAACTCTCGAAAAAACGATTGCTTCTACTTCTATTAATGTAGAAATGATCCAAAACATGCTCTTGTCGACGTTTGTATTATTGAAAAGCTTATTTACAATCGGCAATTTATTGAATCCTTCCTTTTGGTTATTTTTATTTATCGCCATTTGCATTTCCGCACATATCGCTTTAAGTAAACCAGACATTAAAGGATCAATAGACGGTGTTATCGTCATGTTTATCGTTTTATTTTTATTCAACATCATCGCGGGACTGTTTCAATACGACAGTAACCAGCTAATTGGACAGGTTATGAAATATAATATGTATCTCATTGCGTTTTCTAGTGTAGCACTGCTTTTCTCTTGTATTTCTACACTTGTTAGTTTTTCGTTTTATAAAATAAGAAGAGGGCGTTCTTTTTAAACGCCCTCTTCTTATTAATTATTCCCCTTATAATCACAATGCTCAACCGGAACACGAGCATGCCCCTCTTCATCGGTACACCATGACTGTGATTGGAATGCAAGAAAGATACCAATCCATTCTTCTTCCTTTTCAAAGTGAATGAGTATTCCTCCGTCTTGCCATATGCCATCATCACCTTGCCATTTTTCTACATTCCCTTGATTCATATGAATATCATGTATACCGTTTCCTGGTTTGAAATGAAAATAGGAATCTGGTGTATTTTCTTCTGGTCCCCATCTTTCGCCAAACGCGTAAATAATTGCTTTTTCTTCTATCGCTCGTTTTATATAACGTTCTATTTTTTCATTTAAATCATTATCTGCTCCTGCTTTTTCGGGAGGTAAAGGAATCATTTGATTTGAGTCAAATAGATTTCCTCTTATATAATCTAAAGCTACTTTCGGTTCATTGTTTTTTATTTCTGTAAAACCGAATGGTAATGTCGGTAAAATATGAATCGCCTCTGACTTAATATTGTTACTCGCAAAATATAAAACTTCTGATGGATAACTTTGTGACTTTACGTTAATTGCAATACGATAATCTACTCCTGTCTCGCCCTGTAAATGAACTTGATAATGAGGTGTTTTCCCTTTTCCAATCTTTGATTGTATAACTGTACCTTTTAACACACCGTAGTTTTTTAGGGGCATACATTTCATCTCCTATTCATCTAGTAGAAGCTATTCATATTTAAATCATTATCCACTCATAAAAAAAATCCTCCTATGTTAGGAGGATTTTTAATTTCTCAACATATACCAAACAATAACTTCTACCACTACAAGCAAAACCGCACCAAAGATCATTAACGTCGTCTTCTTTAATAGTTCATTTTCACGGTAAGGGATATTACATAAGTAAGCACCTAGTGTAATCCGTGATGGACAAGCGATTGTCGCTACTGATGATGCGGTGTTTTGAAGTGTTGTGACATATTGCCACGGGAGTGTTACGTTTTGTGCGGTTTGCATTTGTAGTTTTATAAACATTGCATTTGATCCTGCGTTACTACCTGTTAAAAATCCACCAATAGCGCCAATAAACGGAGCAACGAAAACGAAAAAGGTTCCAAATGTTTCACCAGCTGTCTTTGCGAGTAATGAATGCATGCCTGATGCACCCATTAGTTCTGAAATGGCGATAAACATTGTCGTCGTAATAGCAAATGGAATCCATTGTTTAATCGTTTGTGAGAGTGATTGTTTAATAATATTAGACGGGATGCGGAAGAAAATAATAGTAAATAAGCAAGTCATACCGAGCCAAAATCCTGGTGAATATAGTAACTCTAGTTTGTAAGAGTATGATTTCAAATCAAGAACCGCATATGATTTGAACAAATCATGTAATGCTGGAACGAGGCGAGAAAGTAAAATACAAACTGTTAGAAATATATAAGGGCTAATAATTTTTATAATGGATACTTCTCTCTCCGTTGCAGCCGCATGTTCTGTTATAAGATTTTGCCCACTTTTTCCTTTTAATTTAATGATAAAAAAGCCAAAGGTAATCGTAACGATAGAACTTAATATCCCGGCTAGTTCAACACTTACGTACGCATTAGAAAGATAGATTCCGAGAGAAAATAATAGAAAGAACCCTACTCCTTCTTTCCACTTTTCTATAACCGCTTGCCAGCCGTCAACAACGTGTAAAGAAAGAATAACGAAGTAAGCAAACATCGGAATACTTAATAGCGCTGTATTTGTGCCAAGTGTTGTAAGAGGCATATTTATTAGCTGCGAACCGATAATCGTACCAGTTGCCATTGCGCCCCATGAACTAGCTAGTAAGCCGATGAATGAGAGTAGTACAGCTTGAAATGGTTTATATCCTAGTGAAAGAAAAATAGGTGCTGCAACCATAAAGCCAATACCGAATCCACTTACTGATTCAATAAGCGGGCAAATGCCAAAACACATAAGCAGCATTTGTAATAAGCGATCCTGAGTAACTGCTTCTAGAAAACGTGCTACTTGATCGATGTACCCCATTTTGTTCATGAGGTGAAATAAAAAAATACCGAAAAATAAAACGTACCCGACAATAAAACAAATTAACCATCCTTTAATCGTTGCGTGCACAGTTTCACTTATCCCTAATTGAAACATTGGCGAGAGTAAAACAATTCCAACAGACACAGCATAAGAAATTAACGAGGACCTTAATGACGTTTGTTTAAATAAAAATAAACAAATGAAAATCATCATAATTGGGATAAGTGCCAACAATATGGCCATGTTATCATCTCTTTTCATTAAAAATACAATTTTTAACTATTATATAACAGATGACATAATTTTCAATTGTTTTTACAACAGATTCAAAAAAGGAACCAAACGGCTCCTTTTTATTCACTCCCATTTTCTATTATCCTGAAAAACTGTCTGCTTTCCGACTATTTCTTTCAACACAACAAACACAATGTAAGTACATATTGCTTGCAATATAATATTCCAAAATTTCATTAATGCAAATGAATGAATCCGTAGAAATAATTCGTTTAATAATACAATCGAAACGATACTAAATAATTCTATACTAATCGAAAATAGACATATTTCTAAAATAGACTGTTCTTGAATGCGATTTAAATTGGAAAAGATGAATACATACCCTAAAAATAGAGCCATTAACTCTATTTTCGTCATGCTAATGAGCCAAGCGTATAGCGGTACAGTTAAAAATAGATATAGTAGTTTACGTCTTAGCATGCCTTCTCACCCTCTGAATTATATGTATTTTCTGTATATTTTAACATTTATTACGCAAAACAAAAAGAAGAGACTACGCCTCTTCTTTTTGTTTTGTTGCATATATTAATTCACATATTTCTTCTTGCTTTTCATTTTCTAAAAGCTCAATGATCTTACTTCCAACGACAACTCCGTCGCATATTGTAATTATTTCTTCTACATGTTCCTTTGTTGAAATACCAAATCCTGCGACTACTGGTAAGTTGACGTGTGATTTTACTTTTTCTAAGTAACTATGAATCTCCTCTTTAAAGTTTTGACGTACTCCCGTTACGCCCGCTACTGTAACAGCATAAACGAACCCTTCTGATTCACTCGTGATTTTTTCAATTCTTTCAATAGGACTCGTTACGGTAACGAGTGGAATGAGCGCAATGTTTGCCTCTCGAAGTAACGGCGCAATAATATTTTGTTCTTCATACGGTAAGTCCGGAACGATGATGCCGTCTACACCTGCTTCTATACAGTTCTCGATGAATCTCTCTTTTCCGAATGCAAGTACCGGATTTAAATATGTCATAAGAACAAAGGGCATTTGTACTTCTTTCCTTACCTCTGCTAACGCTTGAAAAATGCCTTTTAATGTTACGCCGCTCTCTAGCGCTCGCTTTCCTGCTCTTTGAATCGTTGGGCCATCTGCGACTGGATCTGAAAACGGAATACCAATTTCAACGATGCTTGCTCCAGCCTCATCTAGAAAACGAATTCTTTCTTTTAATTTTTCAAGGCCACCATCTCCGCCCATTACGTACGGAATAAATGCTTTCTTGCCATTTTCAAACGCTGCTTTAATTTTTTCTACTCCCATTTTTTACACCTCTTCCATATAACGTTTTATACTCTCTACATCTTTATCCCCGCGGCCTGATAAACAAATAACAAGTCCTTCATCTTCCTTCATTTTCGGAGCTAATTTTAATGCGTATGCGACAGCATGCGAGCTTTCTAACGCCGGGATAATGCCTTCTTTTTTCGTTAATAATTGAAATGCTTCTAATGCTTCTTCGTCTGTTATCGAATGATAAGAAACGCGGCCGATATCTTTTAGCAAACTATGTTCTGGACCAACACCTGGATAATCAAGTCCTGCTGAAATAGAGTGTGCTTCTTGAATTTGCCCTTCTTCATTTTGCAGAAGATACATCATTGATCCGTGCAGGACACCGACGCTTCCTTTCGTTAAAGTTGCTGCATGCTTTTCTGTATGAACGCCTTTTCCAGCTGCTTCTACGCCGTAAAGAGCAACTTCTTCATCGTGTACGAACGGATAAAACATCCCCATTGCATTACTACCACCTCCAATACAAGCAACGACTGCTTCTGGTAACTTTCCTTCTAACGCCTCATATTGTTTTTTCGTTTCATTTCCAATTACACTTTGGAAATCACGTACAATTTGCGGGAATGGATGTGGTCCGAGAACAGATCCCATAATGTAGTGCGTATCATGCACATGTGAAACCCAGTAACGAAGCGCCTCGTTTACCGCATCTTTTAATGTACCGCTACCTGCCGCTACACTTTCTACTTTCGCTCCGAGTAATTCCATTCGGAACACATTTAATTTTTGACGTCTCACATCTTCTTCTCCCATAAAGATGACGCATTCTAATCCGAGTAGAGCACATACAGTAGCTGTTGCCACTCCGTGTTGCCCAGCTCCTGTTTCAGCGACAACTTTTTTCTTGCCCATTCGTACTGCAAGTAGTGCCTGACCGATTGTATTGTTAATTTTATGAGCTCCTGTATGGTTCAAATCTTCACGTTTTAAATAAATTTTTGCACCGCCGCAATACTTCGTCATATTATCAGCATAATATAGCGGTGTTTCTCTTCCGACGTACGTTTTTAAATAATGATTTAATTCCTTTTGAAACGCCTCATCTTGCATCGCTTCTTTATATGCTTCTTCTAGTTCTAGTACAGATTGCATTAACGTTTCTGGAACGTATCGTCCTCCGTATATACCGTAATGTCCTTTTTCATCTGGATATGCGTAGTTCATTTGGAACACTCCTTCGCTTTTATAATAAATTGTTTTATTTTCTCTACATCTTTCTTTCCTTCTGTCTCTACTCCGCTGCTCACATCGACCATATATGGCCGAACAGTTCGAATTGCTTCTTCTATATTAAGAGCGTTTAATCCACCAGCTAATATCGTTTTCTCTCGCAACTCTTTTGGCATATGTGTGAGTAGTTCCCATGAAAAATTCTTTCCATTTCCACCGTGAAACTTTTCTTTTGGGCTATCAAACAATATATAATCCGTTTCATATGCTTGAGCGTTTTTCATATCGGCCTCTGAAGTTACTCCGAGAGCTTTTATAGACCGAATATTCAATCTCTTAATTTGATGATTATCTTCATCCCCATGTAGTTGCACATGCGTTAACCCGCATTCATCTGCAATTTTCTGGATTACCTCTACTGATTCATTTACGAAAACACCAACCTTTAACACGTGTGCCGGAAGTTCCGTAATAATTTCTTTCGCCTGCTCCAGAGTAATTTTCCGTTTACTTTCTGCAAAAACAAATCCGAGTGCATCTGCTCCGTATTCGCAAGCACGTTTTGCTGTTTCCATATCAGTGATGCCGCAAATTTTCACTTTCATATGTTCACCTTACAATCTTCAAAAAAGGTACGAATAGAAGATGATGTCATAAGCGCTTCCCCAACTAATACACCTTTTGCTCCTGCTTTTTTAACACGAATAATATCCTCTTTTGAATGAATCCCGCTTTCGCTAATCCAAAGTAATTTCTCCTCATTTAATCGTTTCCCGAGCTTTTCCGTTTGGTTTAAATCCACTTCAAACGTTTTTAAATTACGGTTGTTAATACCGATAACGTGCGGATTTAATACAATCGCAATTTCTAATTCCTGCTCATCATGAACTTCAACAATTGCTTCTAATCCTTTTTCTAGTACGTAACTATACAGCTCTTTTAACTTCTCTTCCGTTAACGCCGCTACGATTAGTAAAATAATATCTGCGCCAGCTTCATACGCTCTATCAATTTGAATTTTATCAATTATGAAATCTTTGCATAAAAGCGGAATGTTACTTTCTTCTCTCGCTGTTTGTAAATCATGAAACGATCCTTTAAAAAATTGACCATCTGTTAAAACAGAGACTGCTCCTGCACCACATTTCTCATATGTTTCCACTTGTTTTCGTACGTCAACGTGTAAATTGATATCTCCTTTTGATGGTGATGCTCGCTTTACTTCTGCAATGACAGTAAACTGCTGTAACGCTTCTACAAGTGAATGTGTCTTTCTTTTTGCTTTTACTGGTGTATATATTTCATATAACTCCGTAACTTCCTTTTTCTTCTGTTCTACAATTTTATCTAAAATCGTCCCCACTTTAGTTCACCCTTTCTAATTTTTCGTTGCTTGCTGCAATTAATAAGTTTAATTTGGTTAATGCTTTTCCAGAATCGATGCTATGTGCCGCGAGTTTAATTCCTTCTTCAATCGTTTCCGTTTTTCCATTTGCGAAAAGAGCTAGACCTGCATTTAATAAAACGGTATCGCGGTAAACACTCTTTTCTCCGCTCAATACGCCGACTGTAATCTTTGCATTTTCTTTCGAATCCCCGCCTCTAATCTCTTCATTGTTCACTATTGAGAAACCGTATTTCTCAGGTTCAATACTCGTTTCAACTATTTCATTATCTTTTAAAATGACAACGTGATTTTCCCCTTGTAATGATGCTTCATCTAAAAAACCACTTCCATTTACGACAAGCGCTTGTTTCCGGCCTAACTTTTGTAATACTTGTGCAACTGGTAATAACATATCTCGTTTATAAATACCGACAAATTGTGTTTCTAAATTCACTGGATTTGTTAAAGGGCCAATTAAGTTAAAGATCGTCGGCACGTTTAACTCTTTTCTTATTTTCATAATGCGCCTTAGTGCTGGATGCATCGCTGGTGCAAATAAAAATGCAATACCTACATGCTCTAGTAAATAATCAATTTCGTTTGGCGTACTACTAATATTTACACCTAGTTCTTCTAATAAGTCTGCACTTCCTGTTTTACTAGAAACAGCACGATTACCATGTTTTGCAACCTTTACACCTGCTCCTGCCAGTACGAATGCTGATGTTGTGCTAATATTAAACGTTTGAGCACCATCGCCACCCGTCCCGCAATTATCCATTGCTCCTTGTATATGGTTCGAAAACGGCAATGCCTTTTCGCGAAGAGCTCGAACGAGACCGTATATTTCTTCTGCAGTTTCACCTTTCGCTTTCAGTAAGACTAAGAAAGCTGCAATTTCACTTTCTAATATGTTTTCACTTAATAAAAGTAATCCTGCTTTATACATTTCCTCTTCTGTTAAATGTTGACCCTCAACTAATTTACGAAGATAGTTATTCATACTCTTTCCTCCTCTTTTACTTCTGTTAAAAAGGCACGTATTAACTTTCCGCCTTCTTCTGTTGCGATTGATTCCGGATGAAACTGTAATCCGAAGAGCGGATAATAATTGTGACGGACTGCCATTATTTCTCCGTCGTCCATCGCTGTCGCTAATATGTCAAAGCACTTTGGCAAGCTCGTTTGCTCTGCAACAAGGGAATGATAGCGCATCGCCGTTAACGGCTGTGTAGCGTATGAAAAGATTGACATTCCGTTATGTTTCACACGCGATGTTTTTCCATGTTTAATACGTTCTGCTCTAACAATGTCTCCTCCAAATGCAGCTATGATCGCTTGGTGGCCAAGACAAATCCCTAATATGGGAACGTTCTTATAAAAATGACGGATGACGTCGATACAAACGCCAGCATCCTCTGGTTTTCCTGGTCCTGGTGAAAGTACAATTCCTCTTGGATTCATCTCTTCTAACTGTTCTATCGTTATTTCATCATTTCTTACAACTACAATTTCTTCTTCATGTTCGCCTAACAGTTGATACAAGTTATATGTGAACGAATCGTAATTATCGATAAGTACAATCATTTCATTACCTCCAAAAGCGCTCTCGCTTTATTTAATGTTTCTTCATATTCAGCTACTGGATCTGAATCGTAAACGACTCCTGCTCCTGCCTGAACGTATGCTTTTTCATCCTTTACGACCATCGTTCGAATAGCGAGCGCCATATCAAGATTTCCTGAAAAACTAACGTATCCAACTGCACCAGCGTATACATTTCTTTTTTCATTCTCTAGTTCATTTATAATTTCCATCGCTCTAATTTTCGGAGCTCCAGAAACCGTCCCTGCTGGTAAGCAATACGCTAACGCATCAAATCCGCCCATTTGTTTTCGCAATGTTCCGTAAACTTCAGATACAATGTGCATAACGTGAGAATATTTTTCTACTTTCATATATTTATCTATCGTAACCGAGCCGATTTCGCTCACTCTACCAATATCGTTTCGCCCAAGATCTACAAGCATCATATGCTCTGCTCGCTCTTTCTCATTGCCTAACAGTTCTTTTGCGATTTCCTCGTCTTCCCTCTTCGTTTTCCCCCTCGGCCTTGTACCAGCAATTGGATTCGTCATCACTTTATCCTCCCTTACTGATAGTAAACTTTCCGGCGAAGAACCGAGTACAACATAATCTTGAAAATCGATATAGAACATATATGGTGATGGATTTGCAATTCGAAGTTTTCGGTATAA
This sequence comes from Bacillus sp. B2-WWTP-C-10-Post-4, assembly GCF_009183805.1. Classification (NCBI taxonomy): domain Bacteria; kingdom Bacillati; phylum Bacillota; class Bacilli; order Caryophanales; family Bacillaceae; genus Bacillus; species Bacillus sp. B2-WWTP-C-10-Post-4. Next base: position 24,243 of record NZ_WEII01000004.1, read on the forward strand.
CCCGAATGGATCCCCAATACATTCACTTTGTAAACGCTGTGATAGTACGACTTGGAATATGTCTCCCGCTCTTATATATTCTTTCGCCATTTCTACCATCTCACAAAACTCTTTTTCCGTTATAGAAGAAGTGAATGATAATGTGGATTGTATTGTATTTACTTCAGCTTCTTCTCCTTGTAGCACTTCCTCTTTGTATACTCGTAGCCTTTCGTATACTTCTTCATAATCTGCTGAATCATCTTGCCTGCATACATATACAAACGACAACTTTTGGCGTAAATGATCGTAAACGATAAACTCACGATATAGTAAAAGGTGTACTTCCGGAATATTTAATGGGTCGTGTAAATCCGCTCCAATGTTTTCATACTGCCGAATGACATCATATCCAATATAACCAACTGCTCCTCCGCAAAATGGAAATGGACTGTCTACTTGTGATGGTGCGATTACTTCTTCTAACACTTGCAGTACGTTACCTTGTAACTTTTCTGCCCGGCCGTAAATCGTTCGTTCCACTTCCGTACCAACGCTTTTCACTTCTCCATAAGGATTACATCCTAAGTAAGAATAACGCCCTTTATCTTGATGAAGCTGTGAACTTTCTAATAAGAATTTCTTCTTCCCTTTCATACGTCTATATAAAGAAATTGGCGTAATGCTATCTCCTTCTTCTTCAGTGATTACTAAAAATGTCTTTCTCTCTCTTTTTTGTTTTATAAATTCTTCTTTCGTCATCATGTCCTTCACCTCGCCCTGAAAAATAAAAAAGTCCTCTACATATCGAAAATATGTAGAGGACGATAAATATACCGCGGTACCACCTCGTGTTGGATGCAAAAGCATCCCGCTTTGTTCAGGTACAAAATTTATACCTTATCCTTGTAACGGCGGAACCCGGGTTGCCTACTGAAAATAATTGTTCAGCATACCTCTCGTAAGCCCATTCCGTATATGGCACCGTACCGGGCTCCCACCTATTCCCGGCTCTCTGTAACGTCTCCAATATACGTACTCTTCTTACTTAAACGATTTCATTTATTTAATTTTTTATACACAAAAAGGGAGTACTCATCCTATAGAAAGGACGGGTACTCCCGTGGTGCCACCTTAATTCGTTACAAATGTAACGCACTTTACCGTATCAAAAACAATACGTGTCTCTTGTATCGATGAGATCATGTCGCCAAAGCCTACTTCTTTCGTTTCGGTTTGGAAGCTCCGAAGCCCATTCCACATCAATTCCATACTGATTCGCACCAACCATCAGCTCTCTGACATGTTCATCATGTGTACTCTTCTTCATCAACGCTTGCATTTTTTTAAGTTGCACTCATTATAGACCTGACTTTTTTCACAAGTCAATACTTTTTCAAAAATTTAATTTTTCTTTCCTTTCAATATTATATTGACAAAACAACCTCTTTTTATGTAAATATAATAAATACTCTATTAAAAATAAGGTTTTTTGTATGAATATTATATATTAAAAAAGTAAAATGACATCAAAAAACGCTTACATTTCTGAAAATTCGTATTTCTATATGGATTTTTCAGAATAATCATGATAGATTATAAAGTGAAACTTTAATCAGTAGGGGTTTGTTCATCCCACTGATTATTAGTTAAATCAATCGGGCATTTACGGGCAGTTGCTCTCCCACCTAACTTCCTTGCCCAGCCAATTTTAAGGTGGGAGTTTTACTGCCCGTTTATGCGGGATAAATATGCATAACGCATCAAAAGACATGACAAAAGGAAGGGGAACTTCATGAGTACGCAGATGTTAACTTTAACTTCAATCTCTATTTACATGCTCGGGATGTTAGTAATCGGCTATTTCGCCTATAAACGAACGTCCAACTTAACAGATTATATGCTTGGCGGGCGTACACTAGGCCCCGCAGTAACGGCATTAAGTGCTGGAGCATCCGATATGAGTGGTTGGCTTTTAATGGGATTACCAGGTGCAATGTTTAGCGTTGGATTAAGTAGTAGTTGGATTGCGATCGGCCTAACACTAGGCGCATACGCAAACTGGCTTTATGTTGCTCCTCGCTTACGTACCTACTCAGAAATTGCAAATAACTCTATTACTATTCCAGAATTTTTGGAACACCGTTTCCACGACAAATCTCATATGCTACGTTTAGTATCTGGACTTGTTATTATGATTTTCTTTACTTTCTATGTAGCTTCAGGATTAGTTTCAGGCGCTGTATTATTTGAAAATTCATTTGGTATGAACTACCACGTTGGATTATTCATTGTAGCTGGTGTTGTTGTCGCTTACACATTATTTGGTGGTTTCTTAGCAGTGAGTTGGACAGACTTCGTGCAAGGAATCATTATGGTAGTTGCTCTTATTCTTGTTCCTATCGTAACAATTATGAATTCGAACGGACTGGGACCTGCATTTGATACAATTCGTTCTGTAGATCCAACACGTTTAGATATTTTTAAAGGTGCCTCTACTTTAGGGATTATTTCTTTATTTGCATGGGGCCTTGGTTATGTTGGACAACCTCATATTATCGTACGCTTTATGGCGATTTCCTCTGTAAAAGAAATTAAAAGCGCACGAAGAATTGGTATGAGCTGGATGATTTTCTCTGTTGTCGGAGCTATGTTTACTGGCCTTATCGGTATTGCTTACTACTCACAACAAGAGTTAACATTATCTAACCCAGAAACAATTTTCCTTGAACTCGGAAAAATTTTATTCCATCCACTTATTACTGGATTTTTATTAGCAGCTATTTTAGCAGCGATTATGAGTACAATTTCATCTCAATTACTCGTTACTTCTAGCGCTATAACAGAAGATTTATATCGTACATTCTTTAAACGTTCTGCTTCTGATAAAGAACTTGTATTTGTCGGTCGTATGGCTGTACTTGTTATTGCCTTAGTTGGGTGCGCATTAGCGTTTAAACAAAATGATACGATTTTAGCTCTTGTTGGGTACGCTTGGGCTGGATTTGGTTCTTCATTCGGACCTGCTATTTTATTAAGCTTATATTGGAAACGCATGACGAAGTGGGGCGCACTTGCTGGTATGATTTCTGGTGCCGCTACAGTCATTATTTGGACTCAATTCAAATTCTTAAAAGAATTCTTATATGAAATGATTCCTGGTTTTACTATTAGTTTACTAGTAATCGTAATTGTTAGTTTACTAACACAACCTTCAAAAGAAGTTAAAGAGCAATTTGAGGATTTCGAAAAACAACATCGTCATAATTTATAAAAAAATCTCTGCTGTTACGATAACAGCAGAGATTTTTTACAGTTCGACAATCTTCTTATCAAATTTAACAAATTCTTTATGTTTCGTTAAATTTAACATAACACTACTCCTTTATAGTATAAGTATCAGCACTTATACAGAAAGGGGACTCCAACATGTTAGCAGCTTTCCAGCAACAACAAACACGAAAATTTTCACCTATCACAAATACTTCTGCGTCTTGTTTAAACATGCAACCTAACCCGCCTAAAATTTCAATTGCTCCTTCTGTTATTTCAGTCATCGGTGTTCATATGGAAAAACATAAATTAAAAATAAAAACGGGACAAAACATTGTGTTATCAGCTTCCATTTTACCAATACAAGCAACGAATAAAGAGCTTATTTGGTCAAATATGAATTCTGATATCATCACCATATATCCAAAAGGTGACACCGTAACGATTACTGGAAAAAGTGCAGGTAAAGCAGTCGTAATTGTCACAACTGCTGAAGGCAAATTTCGTGACCTATGTGTCATTCATGTACAACCTTATATGACAAATCCAAAGTAAAAGAGTGGCTTCGTAGCCACTCTTTTACTTGATTTCAATATTTTAGTTTTTACTTTTTACAAGGTTAATAAAAAAAGATGAAGATTTATCTTGTTTATGATGGTTGAAATTCGAAATTGCCTGTTCTTCTGTATAAAAATTTGATGTAACTTCTTTCCCTGCTTCATCTATACTATGTTGCCTAACGCATCCTTTTAATACAAAATAACATTTTAACGGAACATTTCCTTGTCTTAGGAGCACTGTTCCTTTTTTATATTCTTCAATTTGTAATTCACTGAGGATCATTTGCTGCTCTTCTTCACTTAGTGTTGTAAATCTATTCATATACTTCTTTAATATCTCTTCCATTTTCCTCCCCCTTCTACGCCCGCATTTCTATAAAACAAAAAGAGAAGTATCATAACTTCTCTTTTCTCCCCTAACACTATAATTCCTGTGTATACACCGGCTCGTTTACGACATTTTTTGCTGTTCGCTTTTGTTGCTGCATTAAGAAAACAGATACACCAAACAATACGAGCATGCTACCGATCATTTGCATTGCATTTAATTTTTCTCCAAGTAAGAAGAACGCAAGTATAGATGCTCCAACAGGTTCTCCTAAAATACTCATTGAAATTGTCGTTGCATTTACATAATTTAATAGCCAGTTATTAATTACATGTGACACTGTCGGCACAACCGCAAGTAAAAGAAAAACAGTCCAATCCCACTTCGTATAACCTGTAAAGGGTACTTGTAATATAACATTATAAATCCCCATAAAAAGACCTGCGAACGCAAAGACTGTAAAGCTATAAATCCAGTGCGATACTTTCTTCACTGTCGTTTGCCCGATAAATAAATAACCGACAACCGCTATTACACTTAGAAAGGATAATATGTCACCATAAATTGCTTGCTTACTTAAACCTAAATCTCCCCAACCAATGCACATTACTCCTAAAATAGCGATTCCCATCGTTGCAATGGCTGAATATGTTGTTCTTTCTTTAAATAGAAAAAAACCTCCAACTAAAGATACGATTGGTTGAAGTGCCAAAATAATTGTTGAACTAGCAACTGTTGTATGCTTTAAAGATTCAAACCATAAAAGAAAATGAAGTGCTAAAAAGAAACCAGATCCAATTAAAAAGCCCCAATCTTTCATTTGAATCCTATTAAATTCCTCTCTTTTTTTCCATACGATAGGCAGCATAATAAGTACGATAATCCATAAGCGGTACATACTTAATATTGAAGATGGTGCTGAGGACATCTTTACAAAAACTGCTGCAAACGAAATGGCAATTATAGAAATTGCTAATGGTAGTGCGATTGATTTTTCTTGTTTCAAATCCTGTCTCCCCTCTCACCTGTCAAAAATCCCACTTCATTATATCCGTTTTCTTTCGCAACTTAAATACTAATTTTTTAGATTCTTCGTACCATTATGGTAAAATAGAAATTAAGGCACCGATTAGTGAATATTTCTTTCCTTTTCACTACAAGCGTCGCTCTTACAATCGTTACAGTAAATTTTTATTTAGGGGGATCTACATGAGTCAAACAATAGGGAGAATTGAAGAAATTTCATTTTATAGCGCATCACTCCAAGAAGACGTTACACTTCTCGTTTATTTACCAGTAAATTACACGCCACTGCACAAACATACAGTTGTAATTGCACAAGATGGTAGAGATTATTTTCAGCTCGGTAAAGCGCACCGTGTAATTGAGCGCCTTCGTGAAACCGAAGAAATTGACCGTACAATTATTGTCGGTATTCCATATAAAAATGTACATGATCGTAAAGAAAAATATTTCCCAAATGAAGTAAAAAATGCTGCATATATTCGTTTCCTTGCTCATGAACTTGCACCATATATTGATGAAAATTATCCAACGTACCAAATGGGAAAAGGTCGTGTTTTAATTGGTGATTCTCTTGGCGGAACAGTTTCCTTTATGACTGCACTTATGTATCCGCATACATTCGGTAAAGTCGTTATGCAATCACCATTTGTGGATGAGACAGTGATGAACTTAGCAAAAGAATTCAAAGATCCACAGGCGTTAGAACTGTATCACGTCATCGGTACAGAAGAAACGGCTGTAAAGCGTACTGATGGACAAGTATCTGATTTCGTAGGGCCGAACCGTGAGTTAAATACGCTTCTTACAGATAGAAAGTTCATCACGCATTATGAGGAATTTGAAGGCAATCATACTTGGAAATATTGGCAGACTGATTTACCGAAAGCCTTCTCTCATATTCTATCAATGAAATAATAGAGAGCAGTATTCAGAATAATTTGATATAATAGATAAAGAGATTTATTTATCTCAAAATCTAACTAGACTTACAAAGGGAGGAATTGGAACATGAAATTAGGCATTGTAATTTTTCCATCTAAAATGATTCAAGATAAAGCGAACGGATTGCGTAAACGTTATGACCCGCACTACGCATTAGTTCCGCCACATATTACATTGAAAACACCCTTTGAGGCGCAAGATGAACAATTAGAGTCGATTGTAAACGAGTTACATACAATCGCAAGTAAAACAAACCCTTTCACCCTTCATGTTGGGAAAGTTGGTTCATTCGCACCTGTTAATAACGTCCTTTACTTTAAAGTAGAAAAAACACCTGAACTTACTTTCTTAAATGAAGAAATGCATAGCGGGTTATTCACGCAAGAACGCGAATATGCTTTCGTACCTCATTTAACAATCGGACAAGGCTTATCAGATGCAGAGCATGCTGATGTGTTGGGCCGATTACGTATGAAAGATTTCTATTACGAACAACCAATTGATCGTTTCCATCTTCTATATCAATTAGAAAATGGAACATGGACTGTACACGAAACATTCCGTCTTGGAAAGGGGAACAACTAATTTGCACGCACAGATTGTACAAACAGACGAACAACTAAGAGATGCATTCTCTGTACGTAAACAAGTGTTTGTAAATGAACAACGTGTCTCTGCTGAAGAAGAGTACGATGAGTTTGAAGAAACTTCAACACACGTTGTTATATATGACAATGATGTTCCAGTTGGTGCTGGACGTTTCCGCATCCTTGATGGTATAGGAAAAATGGAACGCATTTGCGTGCTAAATTCCCATCGCAAAAAAGGGATTGGAAAAATTGTTATGGATTCTCTTGAAGCGTATGCAAAAGAAAATTCGCTACCAAAATTGAAACTTCACGCTCAAACACATGCTGAAGATTTCTATAAAAAACTTGGATATGTAACAAGTTCTGATGTATTTATGGAAGCAAATATCCCGCACGTTGTAATGATAAAAGAATTGTAATTTGAAAACAGGAGGTGACCCCTCCTGTTTTTTTACATTGCTATTTTCTTTTTCTTCCGCTAAAGTTAAATGTTGATGCTATAGTTTTGAAGGTGAACATATGACACAAGAAAAATTTTCACAAAAATCGTTAACACACGCTGATATTCCGCGTGCGACATATCATATTCCGAAAACATCTACCCATTTAATTATGGAAGAAGATGTAGATGCGGCTTATTTCCGCGCTCTCGAACAACAAAATGTTTTTTTAAACGAAAAACAATTAGAAGCCGTGCGTACAACAGAAGGTCCTGTTCTTACACTAGCTGGTGCCGGAAGCGGAAAAACATCTGTTTTAACAACTCGCGTAGGTTATTTAGTAAATGTAAAACAAGTTCATCCACGAAATATTTTATTACTTACATTTACACAAAAAGCAGCTGAAGAAATCCGAAGTCGTGTTGCGAAGTTACCGGGTATGAATCATGCAGCAAGTAGTTACGTTGTTGCTGGTACATTCCACTCTGTTTTCTTAAAATTGCTTCGTAGCCAAGGGTATAATCAGCAAATTTTAGCAAATGAAAAACATAAACAAATTATGATAAAAAAAATTTTAAAAGAATTGCGTTTAAAAGACGATTACGATGCGGAAACGATGCTCGCGATGATTTCACTTGAGAAAAACAAATTAAATCGTCCGAAAGATGTAAAAGCGAAAACACCAGTCGAACAAGAATTTAAAGAAGTATACGAACGTTTTGAAGAGGTAAAACAAAGATACAATTATATTGATTTCGATGACATCTTATTGGAAACATATTATATGTTAGAAAATAATGCTCCTTTACTAACTCAATTACAACAACGTTTTCACTACATTGAAGTAGATGAGTTTCAAGATACATCCTATGCACAATATGAAATTGTAAAATTGTTAGCCACGCCAAGAAATAATTTATTTATCGCAGGTGATGACGACCAGGCGATATACGGCTGGCGAGGAGCAAGTCACCAAATTATTTTATCTTTTCCAAAAGAATTTGATAACACAACAATCATTGCACTAAATACGAATTATCGATCCAATCCCTTTATCGTCGGGCTTGGAAATGAAGTTATAAAATTAAATCAAGAACGTTTTGATAAAGAGCTATACTCTGTTCGTGAGGAAGGTGTACAACCTTTTTATGCAAGACCTGCTACGACTCTTGATGAAGCAAATCAAATTTTGCAGCTTATTCAAGAAAAAGTAGAGAGTGGTGAACGTAACTTTAAAGATTTTTGTTTACTGTATCGCACACATTCTGTAAGTCGTTCGTTACTTGATCAGCTTACCATCCATAAAATCCCGTTTATTAAACACGGAGCGAGCCAATCATTTTATGAACATTCTTTAATTAAGCCTGTATTAGATCATCTACGACTTGTGATTGAGCCGTTTCGACTAGAATCACTTTCAAACATATTGCCGACGATGTATATCGGACGTGATGATTGTATTTCATTTATTGAACGTGAACAATGGAAATATGGTGAGGGGCGCTTCCCTTCTCTTCTTCATTTCTTACTATTAAATCCAAGCTTAAAACCTTTTCAAGTGAAAAAGGTAAATGAGCGCATCGATTTTATTAAATTTATAAAAGAATTAGAACCGAAAAAAGCATTAAAAGAAATCATTCATGGTAAAGGAAAATATTTAGAGTACTTGCAAAGTAACGATCGTTCTTCCTTTACAATGCATAAAGACATACAAGAAGAAATGTTGGAAGAATTAATGGAGTCTGCCACTCGTTTCACCGATATTCCAGCTTATTTACAATTTATCGACGAGGCGATTCAAGGTCAAAAAGAAATGGAAGCATTAAAAACAATGCCGCAAAAAGATGCCGTTTCACTTATGTCAATTCATAACGCAAAAGGCCTTGAATTTCCATGTGTCTTTTTACTTGGAGCGAGTGATGGAATCCTGCCCCATACTTCTTCTTTAAAAGATGCAAATGATCGTGTTACGGAAACTTCTGAAGCGTTAGAAGAAGAACGCCGGTTACTGTATGTCGCCATTACACGTGCGAAAGAAGAACTTTACATTTCTTCTCCGCAATTTTTCAGAGGAAAGAAATTAGATATATCTCGTTTTTTATATACTGTGCGAAAAGATTTACCTGAAAAGACATCCACTAAATAAGGATGTCTTTTTTTTATATCACGCTATGTACATCCCTCCTATATAAATTCCTTGTTTTTATCGTAAGAATTAACGTAATATCAGCCATATCCCACTCATATTGTAATAGTGTATGTCAGAACTCACGAGAAGGAGTGAACATAATGAGCTGCAATTGTAATGAAGATCATCAACATGAGTGTGATTTCAACTGTGTATCGAATGTCGTTCGTTTTATACATGAACTACAAGAATGTGCAACGACAACATGTGGATCTGGTTGCGAAGTTCCATTTTTAGGTGCACATAACAATGCATCAGTAGCGAATACACGTCCTTTTATTTTATACACAAAAACTGGAGAACCTTTTGAAGCATTTGCACCATCTTCAAGCCTTACTAGTTGCCGTTCTCCCATTTTCCGCGTAGAAAGTATAGATGATGATGACTGTGCTGTATTGCGTGTATTAACTGTAGTTTTAGGTGATGGTACCGCTGTACCACCTGGTGACGACCCAATCTGTACGTTTTTAGCTGTACCAAATGCAAGACTAATATCAACCTCCACTTGCATTACTGTTGATTTAAGTTGCTTCTGCGCTATTCAATGCTTACGTGATGTTTCTATTTAAAACTAAATAATGAGTTAAGCATGGATTGGGTGGCAGATAATTCTGCCACCCAATCCATGCTTAAAGAGTATTCTTATGTAAATTTCTTAAAATTGGGAACTTGTCTAGAACATAGAACCTGTCCTTTTCATTAACTGAAAGTAGAAACAGATAAAGGAGTGAAAAACATGTTCTCTTCTGATTGCGAATTTACTAAAATCGATTGCGAGGCAAAACCAGCTAGTACACTACCTGCCTTTGGTTTTGCTTTCAATGCTTCTGCACCTCAGTTCGCTTCACTATTTACACCACTACTATTACCTAGTGTAAGTCCAAACCCAAATATTACTGTTCCTGTAATCAACGATACAGTAAGTGTCGGAGATGGCATTCGAATTCTGCGAGCTGGTATTTATCAAATTAGTTATACATTAACAATTAGTCTTGATAACGTACCTACTGCACCAGAAGCTGGTCGTTTCTTCTTATCATTAAATACACCAGCTAACATTATTCCTGGATCAGGTACAGCAGTTCGTTCTAACGTTATTGGTACTGGCGAAGTAGATGTATCCAGTGGTGTTATTCTTATTAACTTAAATCCTGGTGACTTAATTCAAATTGTGCCAGTTGAGTTAATTGGAACTGTAGACATCCGTGCGGCAGCATTAACAGTTGCACAAATTAGCTAGTAAAAAGCGGTATTTCTAATACAGAAATACCGCTTTTTATACATAATAAAAAACACTCACAGTAGCATGAGTGTTTCATTCTTCATATTGTTTTATTGTGTTCTTCTTTTTCCCGCAATTGCATCCCTTTTTCTTCACAAATCCTTGTTGTTGTAATTGTTCTTGATATGCCTGTTGTTGTGCTTGGTGTTGTTGCTGTATATGATACCACTGCTGCAGGTCATATGAATTCTGCCTTGGATTATTGCTCACAGCAAACATCTCCTCTACTGTCAATTCTGTCTATTTACTATATGAACAACTCTTTATTTCCGTTCCCTCATTCTTTTAAACTCCGCTTTTTCTCGTATTATGAAAATATATTATTCTCCCATAAAATATCCTGTAATTGTTTCAATGATGGCTGCTGCTCCTGCAATAGCTAATAATGCAAGTAACGGTTCCGCAACGATAGGGATCCAATTATATAAGACTAATAAAAAAGCACTAACCCATACACCTGTACACCAATAACAGCTTAATAATTCGCCAATCCACTTTCTTAATCCATTACCTTTCACTTTTGTAAACGTTGATACACTTCCATCCGGCTCCGTAATCTCTAATTCATCAATAAATGGTCTTCGCAAAAAGGCTGTAATTTTATCATAAACAATTAAACGAGTGAGCCTAAAGGCAGCTAACGCAAAAATAAAAAATAAAAGCCAGCTTGTAAACAGCATAATTCCACCTTCCCTTATCCTCTTTCGCCTATTTAAAAAAAAAGGTCTTGAGATTGTGACCAAATCTCCTCGACTCCAATATCTTATTAATGTAAATACAAACAAGAAGATAAGGAGTGACATTAATGAGTTGTAACGAAAATAAACACCATGGCTCTTCTCATTGTGTAGTTGACGTTGTTAAATTCATCAATGAATTACAAGATTGTTCTACAACAACATGTGGATCTGGTTGTGAAATCCCATTTTTAGGTGCACATAATACTGCATCAGTAGCAAATACACGCCCTTTTATTTTATACACAAAAACTGGAGAACCTTTTGAAGCATTCGCACCATCAGCAAGCCTTACTAGCTGCCGTTCTCCAATTTTCCGTGTGGAAAGTGTAGATGACGATAGCTGTGCTGTATTACGTGTATTAACTGTAGTATTAGGTGACAGTTCTCCGGTACCACCTGGTGACGATCCAATTTGTACGTTTTTAGCTGTACCAAATGCAAGATTAATATCTACAACTACTTGCATTACTGTTGATTTAAGCTGTTTCTGTGCAATTCAATGCTTACGCGACGTTTCTATCGTAAAGTAAACTAAAAAACTATTGGGGTGGTAGAAGCTTTCTACCACCTTTACATATTTAAAAACCGGCCATACTAATCGATTGGATATCATCTATAGACAACCTAATATCTCTCATACTATTTTGCGGCATAATAGATACAATGCCATTACGATACGATATGATCGATCCAACATATGAGACTGTAGCTGTTTTTATTCTGCATCTTACTTTCGGAATGTAATGAGGGCGGTTTAGTAAAAAATGAATTTTTTCATCATTATTCATATCCTTAAATGATTTATTATACGGGACAGTTCTTACTGATTCTGGTTCTTGCTCTTCTTGTTCTATGTGTTCTTCTTTTTCTTCTTCTATTTTTTCTTCCACTTGCTGCTCTTCTTGTTGTTCTTGTTCTATTACCTCTTCCACAACACTGCTTACAGCATTTTCGTTTCTATTACTGCTCTCTTTTCGATCCTCATTTTCAAAGTTTGTTAAGATAATCCTTTTTATTTTCGGTGCAGCAAGTTCCAAATTTACTTGCGCAATATATAACAACGGTTTTCCAACTGTTGAACTTTTATTTTTATTCTTCACACTCGTCCCTCCCACTTCCATACGTAGCTGAATAAATCGTGTACTATTATAGTTATATTCATTACGTAGTAAGAACTTTCGTTAAAAATCGTTCTTTCTCAGAACAAATAAAAAGGACAATCTCAGCATTTAGAGATTGTCCTTTAAAAATTAATATTATATTTATCCTAGGATATGATACCCTGAATCAACGTGAATGTTTTCTCCTGTTACACCGCGTGCTAAATCACTGAATAGGAATACTGCTGTATCGCCAACTTCTTCTTGCGTTGTTGTACGACGAAGTGGTGCGCGCTCCTCAATTTCTCTTAAGATTGAGTTAAAATCGCCTACACCTTTTGCAGATAACGTACGAATTGGTCCTGCAGAAATAGCGTTAACACGAATACCGTGTTGACCTAAATCGTTCGCTAAATATTTCACGCTCGCTTCTAATGAAGCTTTCGCAACACCCATAACGTTATAATTTTTCACAACACGCTCGCCGCCAAGGTATGTTAACGTTAAAATATTTCCGCCTTCTGTCATTACTTTTTTTGCTTCTCTTGCTACAGCTGTTAAAGAGAATGCGCTAATATTTTGTGCAAGTAAAAATCCATCGCGAGAAGTATCTACAAACTCACCTTTTAAGTCATCGCGATTTGCAAAAGCAATACAATGTGCTACACCGTGAATAGTACCTACTTCTTGTTTAATTGTTTCAAAGCAAGCTGTAAGTTCCTCATCATTCGTTACATCACAAGGTAATACAAGTGATTCTTGTCCTTCTAATGTGTCCGCTAATTCACGAACGTTTCTTTCTAAACGTTCTCCTGCATATGTGAATATTAATTTTGCACCTGCATTATGCAAAGAGCGAGCAATTCCCCATGCAATACTTCTTTGGTTCGCAACGCCCATAACAACAAATGTTTTCCCTTGTAATAGTTCCATGATATATCCTCCCAGAAATACTTATACTTGTTATTAGTACCTGATACTATAATTATAGTACCATAAAACCGCTTAAAGGCAAACAAAAAAGTCATTAACAGAAATTTGTTAATGACTTTTGGTTTCTATAAAAAACCGCTCTAATCCTTCTTCCCAAGACGGCATTTGTGAAAAACCATTTAATCGTAGCATGTTATGTTGAAAAACAGAATATTTGGGTCTCGCAGCTGCAGCCCCGAATTCTTCCGTTGAAACAGGTAATACATTCACTTTCATATTGGCGTACGAAAATATCTTTTGTGCAAATTCAAACCAAGAGCATGAACCACTGTTTGATACGTGGTATGTACCGTATAAAGAAGTATGAATGAGCTTATTAATAACCATATTTAAATCCGCCACATACGTAGGAGAGCCAACTTGATCCGCTACAACGGATATTTCATCTCTTTCTTTTCCTAATCGCATCATCGTTTTCACGAAATTATTTCCATATTTACCATATAGCCACGATGTGCGAACGATAAAATATTTATTATGTAACTCTTTGACGAACTGCTCCCCCGCATACTTAGAGGCCCCATATATATTTATCGGCGCTGGACTATGAAATTCGTCGTATCCATCTGGTCTGGCACCTTGAAATACATAATCAGTACTAATATAAACTAGCTTTGCCCCTACTAATTGTGAAGCAACCGCTACATTTCGAGCTCCGATTGCATTTATTCTATACGCAAAATCCTGTTCTTTCTCCGCATGATCTACTTTCGTATAGGCAGCACAATGAATAATTATATGTGGTTTTATTTCTTGTACCACTTGTTGTATTCGAGATATATTTGTCACATCTAATAACTTTTTATCAAATGGATATATATCATATTCTTCAGAGTCTAACTCTTCAAATAGTTGCTTTCCTAATTGACCGTTTGCTCCTGTTATGATAACCCTCTCTTTCATTTAACATGCCCCTTACTGGTCTTTTAGTGGTTTCCACCATTCCTTATTCTTTTCATACCATTTCACCGTCTCTTGTAATCCTTGTTCAAACGTGTATTTCGGTTCCCAATCAAATTCATTCTTCATTTTCTCTGCATCAATCGCATAACGACGATCGTGCCCTAAACGATCTGTAACATATTCAATGTCTTTTTTTGTTTTTCCTAAAAGAGTAATAATTTGTTCCACAACTTCTACATTTGTTTTTTCATTATTTCCACCTATATTATATACTTCTCCTACACGTCCCTTATGCAGAACAACATCAATCGCACTGCAATGATCCGTTACATGTAACCAATCTCTTACATTTAAACCATCACCATATAGCGGTAGTTTTTTTCCTTCTAGTGCATTCGTAACCATTAATGGAATTAATTTTTCAGGATACTGGTACGGTCCATAATTGTTAGAACAACGCGTTACTATAACCGGTAATTGATATGTTTTATAGTAAGATAGAGCTATCATGTCCGCGCTCGCCTTACTTGAAGAATATGGACTATTTGGAGCTAACGGTGTTTTCTCTGTAAACTTCCCTGTTTTTCCTAAAGAGCCATACACTTCATCCGTTGACACTTGCACAAGTTTTATATGCGAATATTTTTTAACTAGTTCTAATAAAGTAACTGTTCCAATTACATTTGTATCATAAAAAGGAATCGGATTTTCAATACTACGGTCCACATGTGATTCAGCTGCAAAATTTACAATCACTTGTACGTCTCGCTCTTTTATAACGTGTTCTAATAGCTCTCCATTTTGAATTTCTCCTTTTACAAAAGAGTAATTCGGGTGATCCTGAAGAGATTTTACGTTATTTAAATTCCCACTATATGTTAATGCATCGTAATTAATAATTTTATATGTTTCATAACTTTGTAGCATGTAATGAACGAAATTACTTCCAATAAATCCAGCCCCACCTGTTACTAATATATTCATAAACAACTCTCCTACTTAAAAACTATCTTCATATTCCTCTAGTAATGGTAATATCTGATCCTTATCGGACAATATAGGATCGGTTACTGGCCAAGGAATTGCTAAATCTTTATCTTCCCAAAGTAATCCTGAGTCATGCTCTGCGCTATAATATTCATCTACTTTATACATAACGATAGTATGCGGGACAAGCGTGCAAAATCCATGTGCAAACCCTTTTGGCACTAGTAATTGCCGATGGTTATCTGCACTTAAAATATATCCTTTCCATTGTTTAAATGTCGGTGATTTTTTTCGTAAATCAACGATAACATCATAAATTGCCCCTTGCATAACTTGAATGAGTTTCGTTTGTGCTTTCGGATTTTTTTGAAAGTGTAGTCCCCGAATCGTTCCTGCCTTAGCCGAATAAGATACGTTATCCTGTACAAATGAATACGTTATCCCTAATGTTTCTAGCACCTGCTTATTATAGCTCTCTGAAAAAAAGCCACGATCGTCTCCAAACAACCTCGGTTCTAACAATTTTGCATCGGTAAAATTTGTTTCTACAACTTTCATATTCTCACCTATTCTCCGTTAAACTGTTTCCCAAAATTAATATCCCGTGCTAACGTATTCGCCTTTTGAAGCGAAGCATGAGTTCCCGCATCAGTCCACCAGCCGCTCATTTCATTATAAGTAAGTACCCCTCGCTTTAAATACCAATTATTTATATCTGTAATTTCAAGTTCTCCCCGTGCAGAAGGTTTTAATTCTTTAATATAAGAAAAGACTTTCGAATCATACAAATAAATTCCCGTAACCGCATAAGAACTTTTCGGCTCTTTCGGCTTTTCTTCAATTTCAACTATTTTTCGGTTTTGAATATGTGCTACGCCAAATCTTTCGGGATCTTCTACAGATTGCAATAGCACTTTCGCACCTTCTTTTTGGTTTGCAAACTCTTCAACATACGGAAGAATATCATCTGAAAAAATATTATCCCCTAATATAACTACCATACGATCATTCCCGACGAAATCTTCACAAAGTCCTAACGCCTGTGCGATCCCGCCCGCTTTATCTTGCACACGATACGTAAAGGACACTCCAA
This sequence comes from Bacillus sp. B2-WWTP-C-10-Post-4, assembly GCF_009183805.1. Taxonomy (NCBI): domain Bacteria; kingdom Bacillati; phylum Bacillota; class Bacilli; order Caryophanales; family Bacillaceae; genus Bacillus; species Bacillus sp. B2-WWTP-C-10-Post-4. The sequence goes on from NZ_WEII01000004.1 coordinate 40,667, forward strand.
ATTCATGACCACTCCCTAAAAAGCTAACAACATCCCCCATATGCTCTTTACCTGTAATAATCATAATATCTGTAATATCGCATTGTTTTAGCTTATATACCGCATGATAAATCATCGGATACCGACCAACAGGAAGTAAATGTTTATTCGTTACTTTCGTTATTGGATATAATCTCGATCCAGTACCACCTGCTAAAATAATTCCTTTCACTTTGCATCTCTCCTTTATGATGGAGATAATATATCTTTGTAATGTTCTACAAACACTTTCCGGTACTTCTCATATGTATCCGCATCAAACTCATCCCCGTTGTAATGAATACACCATAAATTTGCTTGATTTGGGATACCAATTAAATAACCAGCCCTTTGAAACTCTAAAGACTGTGACACATCATAAAAGTGAAACCCTTGAAACAAATCTTCTCGCCACGGAATATCATACTGCGTTGCCATGAATAAACCATCAATTGCCTGAACTGACAAAAATGGTTGATTACCATAAAAAACCTGATCTAAATTTAATAATTGATAATTCCGTCTTCTATACTCAATCACTTTCCCTACTAAATTTTTCCCTTCCCACCATATCCCGTTATTCGGTAAAAACTGAGCCCCAGCGACTCCTATTAAACCAAGCTTTTCATTTTCTTTAAACAGAGATATAAGTGTAGAAAACATGTCTCGATTAATAAGATATGTATCTTGATGTATATACACTTTGTATTTCGCTGGATATGAAAGGGCTCGGTTGTAAGCACTTGCCATACTTTGTGCATCTCGTATCGGAAAAATTTGTACTGTGTAACCTGGGGGAACAAAAATGTTTCTTATTTGGCTCTCACATTGTTTGAAAAGCTCCTCATTATTTACACAAACAACGACTAATATTGTATGATCTTTCATTTTTGTCCCCCCTTTTATTCTTCCTTATTTACATCTGACATATAGTGTTCCACAAATATTTTCCGATACTTTTCATAGTTCGTCATATTCACATCAAAATGATAATGGATACACCAAGCATCGCGCTGTACAGGTACACCGACTGTATATCCTGCTTTTTTAAATTCAAATGATTGAGATACATCATAAAAATCAAATCCGTCAAATAAATCTTCTCGCCACGGAACATCATATTGTGTCGCCATTAATAAACCATCAATACATTCTACAGGAATAAATGTTTTTGATTCATGATATGGTTGTTCTAAACTTGCCATATAAAACAAATCATTCATATAACCAATGACCTTTCCTACAATTCCACGCCCTTCGTTCCATACGCCAGTCGGAGGAACATATTGCGCTCCAACCATCCCAATCATCCCAAGGTGTTCATGTTCCTCAAATAATTGAAGTAATCCGTATAAAAAAGCCCTATTTATAATAAAAACATCTTGATGTAAATAAACTTTATACTTCGCTGGATGCGAAATGGCTTGATTGTATCCACTCGTCATACTTTTCGCATTTCGAATCGGCATAAATTGTACAATATACCCTGGCGGTACTAACAATTGCAATATATGACGCACGCAGTTTGCATACAATTTCCGATCATTTATACATGTAACAAATAATATTGTTTTGTCTGCAGCACTCATAATTGTGATTTTTCAGCTTCAATAATATACTGAAATACAACTGTCTCAGCCATGAAGCCACTTCCAAGACGATATTTTTTACAAATTCCATATAACTCCTCAATAAGCGGTTCATACATTTTATGATCAACATATACACGATCTACTTTACTAATAACATATCCTGCTTTTAAAAACATTCTTAGCATTTCATTAAATGTAAAGAAACGAATATGTGTTTTATCTAATAAACCATATTCTGTATACGTCCAGTTTCCAGCAAGTAAGGGAGCTAATACTGAAATATGAGCAACGTTTGGTATACTTGCTAGAATCACACCATTTTGCTTTATATATGGCTTTACTTTTTCTATTACAGCCCACGGATCAAATAAATGCTCTAATACATCCCCAAATATGACGCAATCAAATTGCCCCTCCTCATAAGGAAGATCTATTTTTTCTATATCCCCTAAAATAACATGATCTAGTCTTTCTTTCGCTTTTTCTGCCGCCTCTGGAAACGCCTCAATTCCTGATACACGTGTACCATTTTCTTTAATAGCCGCTCCCAATGCACCGCTCGAGCAACCAATATCAAGAACTTCTTTCCATTCCTTTTTTATATGCTTTAATAAATTCGGATTCGCTGCATTATAATAATGTTCGGATTTTTCTTCATATAAAGAACTTTTTTCGCGATTCATTTCACACACTCCTTATGCAAATTGAATTAGAAATATAAATCTCATATGAATTCTATAAAGTGCAGTTTTTGTTCCTCCCCATTGATTATTAGTCCGCAAATAGCAGTATAAAATTTTTTATCTATATTGGTTACGTTACTGATACTTTAATATATAACCAATCTATTAGAGTTAGAATAACGATAAATCATTTCTACAAAAAACGAAACCTATTACGCTTTATATGGTTTATCAAAAACTCCACGAAAATATTTACGGTTATATTCAATTGCAGCATTATTCGGAACATAAGAAGCTGCTAATTCATTGTAATAATATGCTTTATCCTGCTCTCCTAACCTGCTATAACAAATACACATTTGTAAATAGGGTAGCCATGTGTAGCTAGCTGGACTATGGAAAGGACTTTCCGTTGCCATTGGTACTTCCGTAGCAAGTTTAAACCAAAATATCGCTTCATTATATTTTTCTTGTTCCATATATATATATCCTATTCTTGTACAATTCTCTCCTCTAGGGACGTCATACCGAAACGACTTCACACAAGATTCGATTGCCTTCTCCCACATTCCGAGCTTTGCATAGCAATCTCCTAACTTACCACATGCATAAATTTTCTCTTCATACCATCCTTCGTCTTGATTAAGAAATGTTTCATATAGAAGAACTGCATCATCATATTTTTGGTTATCCGTAGATTCATTTGCGTAATAAAATAAATCTCTCGGACTTAATTCTTCACCTGCCGCTACAGTATTTTGAAAAATTTTCAAATTACGATTTGTTACTTTTTTTTCTTTTTTATGTGTAATAGCAACATTACTACTAAAAACCTCACCAGAAATAGCTAAATACTCATGAACCTTTCCAAACCATTGAAATTGTTTTTCACGCTTTACAAGTCGATTTCTTTTTGTACAATATAAAGGTTTCCCGTTAGAATCCATTGCAAGGTGATAAGGCATCGAAACAGCATCAATTTTAGGATCTAATTCTCTTTTTAAAAGTTTCAATGCTTCTTGAGCATCTTCTAATAAGACGTCATCTGCATCTAGCCACAATATATACTCTTGCGTCGCTTTTGAAAAAGAAAAATTTCTTGCTGCTGCAAAATCATCAATCCACTGGAAATCATATATGTTAGAAGTGTATTTCTCTACGATTTCTTTCGTTCGATCGACGGAGCCTGTATCAACCACTATAATTTCATCCACAATTTTTTCAACTGTGTCTAAACAACGGGCTATTGTCTCCTCCTCATCTCGAACAATCATACATAAACTAATTGTAATTCCTTGCTTGTTCAACATAATCACCCTCTTCCAAATCAATCATATGTTATACATATACTAAACTTTCCATTTTTTTAAATTGTTCAAGTAGTTTAAGATTTCTTTTCAATAATTCAAATGTCCGTGTCATTTTCTTTCGGTTTTGCATCTACTATATAATGAACGCTTTATGGAGGTGAATTTATGTCAAATAATAATTATTCAAATGGATTAAATCCCGATGAATCTTTATCAGCTAGTGCATTTGACCCTAATCTTGTAGGACCTACATTACCACCGATACCACCGTTTACCCTTCCGACTGGGCCGACCGGGCCTACTGGACCGACCGGACCTACGGGGCCGACTGTACCTACGGGACCGACTGGGCCGACTGGGCCGACTGGGCCAACTGGACCTACGGGGCCGACTGGTGACACTGGGGCTACTGGACCTACGGGGCCGACTGGTGACACTGGGGCTACTGGACCTACGGGGCCGACTGGTGACACTGGGGCTACTGGACCTACTGGAGCTACTGGAGCTACTGGACCAACTGGGGCTACTGGACCTACTGGACCTACTGGACCATCAGGACTAGGACTTCCAGCAGGACTATATGCATTTAACTCCGCTGGGATTTCTTTGGATCTTGGACTTAATGCTCCAGTACCATTTAATACTGTTGGATCTCAGTTTGGTACAGCAATTTCTCAATTAGATGCTGATACTTTCGTAATTAGTGAAACTGGATTCTATAAAATTACTGTTATCGTATACACTGCAGCAGTAAGTCTATTAGGAGGTCTTACAATCCAAGTGAACGGAGTACCTGTACCAGGTACTGGAACGAGTTTAATTTCAGTTGGATCACCTATCGTTGTTCAAGCCATTACGCAAATTACGACAACTCCATCATTAGTTGAAGTAATTGTTACAGGACTTGGGTTATCATTAGCTCTTGGCACGAGTGCATCCATTATTATTGAAAAAATTGCTTAATTTTTTACTTAGCAGTAAAACTGATATCAGTTTTACTGCTTTTTCAATTTCAAATTCAATCATGAAACGTCCATTATGTACATAATCATATTGTTGTATGACATTTTGCAGGAGGCACAAATATGGAAAGTAAATCTGCTGTTCAGCTTTATCTCGAATTGCTAAAGAAGACCATTTTATTTGAAATATGGTTAGAATATGAGGCATACTTACCCGCATCTCTACATATTTCAAAAGAACTAGAATTCGAGCCAGTTACAGTCCCCCTCCCTTTATTCATTAAGCAATATGCTGAAAACCATAACTTAAAAATTGTAAAACCAAATGTTTCAAAAAGTGAACGCCATGATGGAATGGATTGGCCAAGAGCAGCACATAGCATGATCGGTCGAGAACGTATGAACCAATTACAAGAGGCAATGGAAACTGTTGTTCGTGAAAATATAGAGGGAGATTTTATTGAAACAGGTGTATGGCGCGGAGGATCGTGCATTTTTATGAATGGTTTTTTACAAGCAAACAACATTACGAATCGTAATGTGTGGGTCGCTGATTCATTTGAAGGTTTGCCAGCACCGAATCTAGAACAATATCCAAAAGATTACGGTGATTATTTGCACACATTCGATTACTTACGCGTCTCTTTAGAACAAGTACAAGAGAATTTCAAAAAATATGATTTACTAAATGATCAAGTGAAATTTTTAAAAGGCTGGTTTAAAGATACTTTACCAACAGCACCAATTGAAAAAATAGCAATTGCACGGCTTGATGGTGATATGTACGAATCCACAATGGATGGTCTCGTGAACTTATATGATAAAGTTTCTAAAGGTGGCTATATAATTATCGATGACTACGGGCTACCGCCATGCGCTGAGGCTGTGACAGACTTTAGAAACCAACGAAATTTAAAAGCCCCTATTACTAAAATTGATGTATTTGGCGTTTATTGGAGAAAAGAATAAAAAAGATTTAATCTATAGGAGATTTCATTTTCACTCATCCTTCTCTCACTTCTAATCCAATTAAGTATTCTTTTTCGGAATCTCCTTACATATAACAATTGTTTTCCTGTGTTCTCTCACTACAAATTAAAAATTTTATTAATAGATTTACTGCATCTTCTCATACAAGAAAGGGGTATACTCATGAGTGAACTTAACAAAGAAATGACTTTACTCCCCCCTCCTGAACTCGTCCAATATGTAGGTGGCGACTTCAAAAAAGTTGGAAAAGAGTTCCTAAAGCATTTTATTCAAATTGGCGCTTTAAAACCAAATGAAAAAGTATTAGATGTAGGCTGCGGCGTCGGCCGAATGGCTGTACCATTATTGAATTACTTACATGATGATGGAGCGTATTATGGATTTGATTTGTTTAAAGATGGAATTACTTGGTGTCAAAATAACATTTCAACTATGCGTAATAATTTTCACTTTGAACATGTTGACATATACAATCAATTCTATAATCCAGAAGGAAAAGAAGATGCCTCTCAATATCGTTTTCCCTATGAAGACGGGACATTCGATTTTATCTTTTTAACTTCTGTATTTACGCATCTTCTACCAGAAGAATTAGAACATTACGTATCTGAAATTGTACGTGTATTAAAAAAAGACGGGAGATGTTTCATTACATTCTTTCTTATAAATCCTGAATCGGCCTATTATTTAAATGCAGGACAAAGTACATTAGGTTTTTATCATCGAATCGAAAATTGCTACGTTGTAAATAAAGATATTCCGAATTTCGCAGTTGCTTATCCTGAGACAGATATTTGCAATCTATTGAATAAGTACGGCCTAGAAATAATCAATAAGCCGCATTACGGTTTATGGTGCGGCAGACATGAATATACAAGTTACCAAGATATTGTTCTTACAAAAAAAAGCTTCTGAAAGGAAGTTATGTATGATGAATGAAAAAAATCCACCTCTCGTTTCCATCCTTATTCCCACTTATAATCGGCCTCATTATTTCAAAATTGCTCTAGAAAGTGCATTGGCACAAACTTATTCTAATATTGAAATCATCATCGGAGATGATAGTACAAATGATGAAACAGCAACTTTAATACGTGAACAATACTTACCAAATTATAAAAATATAACATACATTCGAAATATCCCTACTCTAGGACAATTTCACAATGACCTTATGCTCATAGAAAAATCAAATGGTGAGTATATAAATTTTTTAATGGACGATGACGTGTTTTATAAGCATAAAATACAAAAAATGATGGCCTATTTTGAGCAAGATCCCAATAAAAACCTTGCTCTTGTTACTTCTTATCGAGTACGTATTGATGATCATGGAAATCTAATAGGTGATTCCCATCCAACACAAAGGTTATATAGTGAAGATACCCCATTAAACGGGATATTTTTAGGTAATTGGATGTTAAAGGGCGGACACAACATTATCGGTGAGCCTACAACTACTTTGTTCCGAAAGGAATTGCTCACTGAACCTTTTGGCACCCTTAAAGAGCGACAATATTCTTGTAGTGTTGATATGGCCTCATGGATTTCTTTACTTTCTAAAGGAAATGCAATATACATTTCTGAGCCTTTAAGTCAATTTCGCTACCATGCTGGACAACAAATACACAATAAGCTCCTTCAAGGTTGTGAAGATTTCACACACCTTGTTATAACAGCAAAAGAATATGGCTTTTTACAAAATACTACGGACTATAGAGCAGCTCTACTTAGTGCTTACCAATGGTGTAAAAGTTCCTTAAAATACTATCTTCATCAACTAGATATTTTTCCTGACGCACATGTACGTCTTTCCCATTGTTTGGATATAATTATTAAAGAGTTAAACAATTAAACTACTCTGCAAAATCAAAAGTGTATGGACTATATGTGAATTATTTGTATAGTTCATACATTCTTTCTCATACTATAAAGTGAAACTTTAATCAGCTCTCACCAATCGGGCTTTTACGGGCAGTTGATCCCCCACCGAACTTCCTCGCTTTCGCTGAATTTTGAGGTGGGGGTCTTACTGCCCATTAATGCGGGATAAAATCCATTACTATAAAGAGCAGTAGAAAGGAATACCTACATTGAAAGATCCAAATTCTCAATATCAAATAGACTACGTATTACTATTTATTTTATTTGCCATTGGGATTGTTAGTTGTTGTGCTATTGCAAGTGCGCAAGCCTCTTTACCGCCATTTTTACAAAACGTCAATTTTGTACTAAAACAAATCCAATGGTATTTCATTGGATTTATAGCCATTGGTGTTATTATGATTATCGATTTCGACCGTTATCAAAAAATCGCTTGGTATTTGTACAGCTTTGCAATGGTACTACTTATTGGACTAGAACTTCAAGTACCAGGTGCCGTTACAATTAAAGGCGCTACAGCTTGGTACAGGCTCCCAGGCATCGGAAATTTTCAGCCTTCTGAAATTATGAAATTATTTTTAATTATCGTCATTGGACGAATTATAGCAAACCATAATGAGAAATATTTTCTCCAAACAATACATGACGATTTTTTACTACTTGGAAAAATATTTGCAACAAGTTTGCCACCACTACTACTGATCGCAAAGGAACCAGATTTAGGAAATACAATGGTCATTTCAGCGATGCTTGCAGCAATGATACTAGTTTCTGGCATACGATGGCGTTTTATTTTCGGATTAGTTTCAGCTACTTTCGTGGCTGGATCTACATTAATATATATTTTTTTTACTCACACAGATTTCTTTAAAGCACATATTTTAAAAGAATATCAATTAAATCGCTTCTACGGATGGTTAGCACCTTACAAATATGATGCACAAGGATATCAATTAAGACAAGCATTCTTAGCGACTGGATCCGGAGAAATGCAAGGAAAAGGGTGGGAAAATGGACAAGTATATTTTCCAGAACCACATACAGATTTTATTTTCACTAATGTCGCTGAACAATTTGGATTTCTAGGCGCAAGTGTCATTATTTCTCTTTTTTTCTTACTCATTTTTCGAATGATTCATATTGCTTTAGAAAGTAATGACCCTTTTGGTAGTTACATTTGCGCTGGTACAATCGGAATGTTTACTTTCCAAGTATTCCAAAATATCGGGATGACAATCGGATTACTTCCCATTACAGGGATAACATTACCTCTTATGAGCTACGGAGGAAGTTCACTGCTTACATACATGATTGCGATTGGGTTCATTTTAAATGTTCGCTCAAGAACGAAAATCTTTATGTTTAAATGAACAACACAAAAACGCTATATTTTTATCTCTATCCTTTTTTAGATATACTAATGAAAAATACGATGGAGGTTTAAATATGAAATATGACATTATAGGAGATATTCATGGATGTTTCCAAGAGTTTCAAAATTTAACAGAGAAGCTAGGATATAACTGGAGTAGCGGTCTACCGGTTCACCCTGACCAACGCAAACTTGCATTCGTTGGCGATATTACAGACCGTGGTCCTCATTCATTACGTATGATTGAAATTGTATGGGAACTTGTCATACATAAAAAAGAAGCTTATTACGCTCCTGGAAATCACTGTAATAAACTATATCGATTTTTCCTTGGGCGTAATGTAACAGTCGCTCACGGACTTGAAACAACTGTTGCTGAATATGAGGCACTTCCTTCTCATAAGCAAAACATTATAAAAGAAAAGTTTATCACTCTTTATGAACAATCACCACTCTACCACATACTAGACGAAAAAAGAGTAATCATATGTCACGCTGGGATTCGGCAAGATTACATAGGAAGACGAGATAAAAAAGTACAAACCTTTGTATTATATGGCGATATTACAGGAGAAAAGCATGCCGATGGCTCACCGGTCCGTCGCGATTGGGCGCAAGAATACAAGGGACAAGCTTGGATTGTATATGGACATACACCAGTAAAAGAACCTCGATTCGTCAATCAGACAGTCAATATTGATACTGGTGCTGTATTTGGTGGCAAATTAACCGGATTACGTTATCCTGAAATGGAGACTATCTCTGTCCCTTCTTCTTTACCTTTTGTCGCTGAGAAATTCCGTCCAATTTCATAACTACCTTACTTAGCATTATTTAGGCAGATTTCATATGAAACTAGGTAAAGTAATTAAAAAAAGATGCAATAAAGTGCATCTTTTTTTAATTACACTACATATAATGTCGCAGGAGGTGACAGAATGAAGAAAAAATCTTCTAAACAAAAAAGAAAATTTCCCCCTTTATATCTGCCCATGTACGGAATTAACAACTGGTGTAGTATTCGGGCTGCAGCGATAGAAGAACTGGAAGAACAAGAGTCATCAAAAAAAAGCAAAGTAAAACCAACATATGTCTCTTTAGAAAATGCTGTGATGAGCCGCATAATCGATCGCAGAAAAATAAAGATGCAACAAAAAAATAAACAGCTTTCAAATCAAGATGAACAGATACTACATTCTAACCAAACAGAAGAAAAGACGGAAGAAAATATTTCTGTAGCAATGAATAAAAAAGTGGAACCAGAAATTCCAGCTGCTATTATAAACAAAGTAAAAAAAATAAAAGAAGCATTAGCTTCATCGAATGATATACAAATTGAAAAACCACTCATAATTGAGACACCTACACCTGAAAATACAAAAGTTAAAAGGGGCGGCCGATATGCATATGCAGAGGGGCTTCACTCTCATGCGGAGGGCATGGCAGCACATGCGGAAGGCTTATTAACACACGCAAAAGGTTCTTTCTCTCATGCAGAAGGATCAAACTCAAAAGCAACTGGACATAGTTCGCATAGTGAGGGAAGTGAAACGACAGCAGGCGGGGCTTATTCTCATGCGGAGGGTAAACAGACAATTGCTTTAGGCGAAGCAGCACACGCAGAAGGAAACGCAACTATTGCTAACGGATCCTCTTCTCATGCGGAAGGTCATCATACATCAACAGCTCATTTTGCAGGTAGCCATATTATGGGGCGCTTCGGCACTGCAGAAGAAGCTTATTCTTGGTTTATTGCAAATGGTGTAAGCGACACCGACCATAATATCGGGGCTAAATGGCTTGCTCATAATGGAGAAATGTACATTGAGGGCGCGTCTTACAATGCAAGCGGAACGGATTTTGCACAAATGTTTGAAACCGAAGGTTATAAACCTATTGATGTCGGTTATTTCGTTACATTTAGTAACGAAGAAAAAATTCGGATAGCTACTTCACGCGATTCGTTCATTTTAGGAATATCTAGTGCAACCCCTGCCCTTATAGGAAATAGCGGGGCTTTAAGTTGGCAAAAACGTTATAAAACAGATAACTTTGGAAAACGCCAATATGTATGGACGGAAGCCGAAGAAATACAACCTCTTTTAAATACAGAATGGGATCCAACTTGCAAATATGTAGCAAGAAAAGATCGCGCCGAGTGGCTTCCTGTCGGATTAATTGGACAAATGTTAGTACATGATGACGGCACTTGCGAAGCACATGGATATTGTCGTCCAAATGACAATGGCATTGCTACAAAAGCCGAAAGTGGATTTTTCGTTATAAAGCGTACGGGTGAAAACCAAATTTTAATATTATTCCGCTAAGAAAAAAGGGAACAAAATTCTTTATAATATAAGAATTTTGTTCCCTTTTTAAGTATGCCGCAACACTTCTTGCATATCGCTTGGAAGCTTTATAGTGAAAGACATCTCTTTCTCTAAAATAGGATGATAAAACGTCAAAGATTTACTATGAAGTGCTTGCCGTTTCATTTCATCCCTTCTCCCTCCATATAAGCTATCACCAAGTAACGGATGTCCTATATGAGCCATATGCACACGAATTTGATGCGTTCTTCCTGTCTCAAGCTCAAGCGCTACATGTGTCTTATGATATGTACTATCAATTACCTTAAAATGAGTAACTGCCCTTTGTCCATCCTCACAAACCGTTCGCTCAATAATGCTATCAGATTTTCGACCAATTGGTGCATCAATCATTCCTTCTCGTTCTACAATCCTTCCGTGAACAATTGCTTCATACGTTCGTTTCACAGCTTTTTGTTGATGCTGCTTCGATAAAAGATGATGCACGAAACGATTTTTTGCAATAAGCATAAGCCCCGAAGTATCACGATCTAAACGTGTTACGATGTGCACTGTACTTGCAAGGTGCTGCTTATCATAATGAGATAAAAGCGCATTTGCAACACTCCTTGTCGGATGTTCTCTAGACGGAATCGTTGACATGTTCGCCTCTTTATTAATGATAAGAACCGCGTCATCTTCATATACAATGCTTAAAGGGATATCTTCTGCCATCATCCCTTCACTTCTTTCCTCAACTGGAAAAAAGACACGTAATTCTTCACCAGCACGCAACTGATGACGAACACTCGCATGTTGACCATTTACTTCAATTGCCCCGCCGTGAAACTTTATATCCGTTAAAGCGGCTTTAGAAACGCCTTTCGTTTTCAAAAATTCCCTAACTAAAGTTCCCTCTTCAGCCGGCCCTATATCCCATTTCAATGTAAATCTGTTCAAATATATAACCCTTTCTATTTATCTGCAACAAACGAGTCACGAACTCGTTTCCAGAACGGGAATGGACGGAAACGAACAAATCGTACTTTCTCGTTTGCGACGCGATACTGGATTGATTTCACATCTTGATGAACCATCGTTAAATGATCCACTGTAATTTGTAAGTTCATTCCTGCAGCTGGCTTTAACACACATGTATGATGCTTCGGCAATACGAGCGGCGATCCTACAGTACGAAATACACGATTGTTAATGGACGCCATTTCTGCAATTTGTATCGCTTCAATAGATGGGTGAATAATCGCTCCGCCAAGCGCTTTATTATACGCGGTACTTCCTGAAGGAGTAGAGATACAAAGGCCGTCTCCGCGGAATGTTTCAAAATATTCTCCGCGTATTTCTACTTCTGTTACTAATGTACCTTCTGCACTTTTTACAGTCGCCTCATTCATCGCTAAATACTGTGACTCTTTACTTCCATTCACATAGCGAATAATAACTTCTAAAAGCGGATATTCCACCACTTGGAATGGTGTTTTTGCAATTGCAATTACTAATTTCTCTACTTCTGTCGGTAACCAATCTGCATAGAAACCTAGATGTCCTGTATGTACACCAACAAATGCCGTTTCAGCCAATCGATCATAATAACGATGAAATGCATATAAAAGCGTTCCATCTCCCCCAACAGAAATTACAATATCGGGTTCCTTTTCATCCATTATAAATCCGAAATCTAGCAAGTATTCTTTCATCGTGCTTGCCAGTGCATCTGATGATTGATCTCCCTTTGACATAATTGTAAATTTCATCGCACAACACCCTTTAGTTTATGATTCGGAATCTTTCGTTTCTTGCTTTCTTGAAAAAGCTTTCTGCGCTTCTTGAATTTCAAGACGGATAGAAGACATTTCTTCATCTAATAAAAATGCTGCTTCTGCTGCGCGTTGCAAGCGTATTTTAATATCTTCAGGAAAACGTCCACTATATTTATAATTTAAAGAATGCTCAATTGTTGCCCAAAAATTCATTGCTAGCGTGCGTATTTGGATTTCTACCAATACTTTTTGTTCACCCTGAATCGTTTGGACTGGGTAACTAATGACAACGTGATAAGAACGATAACCGCTATCTTTCTTCTGCGTGACATAATCACGTTCTTCCACGATTTCAAAGTCATTTCGTTTTCGAAGATATTCTACAACAGGCTTAATCTCATCAACAAATTGACACATCATTCGAAGGCCCGCGATATCTTGCATATCTTCTCTCAGCCGGTTCAGCGGTACATTTCTCTTCTCCGCTTTATCAATAATACTTGGAACCGACTTTACCCTTCCTGTTACAAACTCAATTGGAGAATGCTCTGTTAACATTGTAAATTGAGTACGCATTCCTTTTAGTTTCACTTTCAGCTCTGCCACCGCTTGGTGGTAAGGTGCTAAAAACTCTTCCCAATTTCGATTCATTTCAACCACCACCAAAATCAATCCATTTGCTTATAGAAATACTTTTTCTACAGCAGTTACTAGTTCTTCTCCGTAATTTGCATTACCTTCAATATTTTCAACTAAATATTCTACTTCTTCTTTTAATCCTTCTAATTCCATTTCAATTTCATTCACACGAACGAACATAACCACATCGTTATTCATCGCTTCATGCATTGCTTCCCAGCATGTGTGCGGAATACTTACATAAATGAAAGATGATTCGTTTTCTAAGATATATAAAAATGATAAATTGTCTGAGTCTACAAGTACATGATTACGTGCACTTAACTCCTTTACCTCTATTTCACTATTTTCCGCACAAAAAATAAGAGCATTCTCTCTCTTTTCTACGCTCTTAACTTGGATTTTATTTTGCATGCTCTAACTCCTCCATCTCAACTTCCTGTCTTACTTAACAGTATTATTGTATCATAACATGGACGCAAACAAATAAAACATTGAACCAAATTTATGAAAAAGCGATAATGTGTAAAGAATTATTTTTCAAAAGGAGATTATACAATGACACAAGAAATTGAAATTGAATTCAAAAATATCGTTACAAAAGAAGAATTCGATACATTATGTAAATCGTTTTCTATTGAAGCATTTACAAAACAAGTGAATCACTACTTTGAAACACCTGACTTCTCGTTAAAAGAAGCTGGCTCTGCACTTCGTATTCGTCATAAAGGAGAAACTTATACGTTAACGTTGAAACAACCTGCAGAAATCGGTTTATTAGAAACGCATCAAGTCGTAACAGAAGACGAAGCAAAAATGATGATGGAAACAAACACAATCATTCAAGGAGCAGTAGTAGATCAATTACACAAATTACAAATTCCTGTTTCTGCTTTAACATATATGGGTAGTTTAACAACAGAAAGAGCAGAAACATTATTTAAAGGCGGAACGCTTGTCTTTGATCATAGTTTCTATTACAATCACGATGATTATGAAATTGAATTTGAAGTGCAAGATGAAGAAACAGGAAAAGCTGCATTTATTGATTTATTAACGCAACATAACATACCTGTTCGCCATACAAATAACAAAGTAAAACGCTTTTTCCTTGCCAAACAAAACAAAGCACGCTAAAGTGAAAATTCCACTAGTGAATATGTTTCACTAGTGGATACATCTCACTAAAAAAGGTTACACCCGTAGAATAAGCAAAGAATCTTTGAGAAGTCTGTTTATTTGCCCTCTCGAACATTCCATTGCTACAATAGATATACATTTCATGGAAAAAGGAGTTTATAAAGGATGAGCAAGCAACCGATGACACCATTTGAAGCAATTGGCGGTGAACAATGCATTGCAATATTAGTAGATACATTTTATTCCTATGTCAGTAAACACCCTGACTTATCTCCCATCTTCCCGGAAGATTTAACAGAAACCGCTAGGAAGCAGAAGCAATTTTTAACACAATATTTAGGTGGTCCTAATTTGTACACTGAAGAACATGGGCATCCTATGTTAAGAGCACGCCATCTCCCGTTTGAGATTACCCCAAAACGAGCAGAGGCTTGGCTATCATGTATGGAGCAAGCAATGGATGATACTGGAGTGCATGGTCATATAAGAGAGTTTGTTTTTGAACGTTTAGCATTAACCGCTCAGCATATGGTTAATACTCCAAACGAAACAGGTGAAGTGTAATGGATAAGCAGGAAGCAAAGCATATAAATATGCCATCTCCTTCCGCATGCGAGCATAAGTCTGTAGAAGCATATTTATTTATTGATCCACTTTGTAAAGATTGCTGGGAAATTGAGCCTTTTATTATTAAACTATGGCTTGAATACGGGAAATACTTCTCTATTCGTCATATCGTAACAGGAAAAGTGGATGGAACGAACGCTTCCTCACACAAATGGAATAAACCTGCTAATATTCGATTTGTGTGGGAAAAGACAACCAGTTTACAAGGTTTTTCATGTGATGGAAAGGTACATATGCAAGAAGCATCGTCAACACCATATTTAGTTTCGATGGCAATTAAGGCAGCGGAGTTGCAAGGCCGAAAAGCAGGTTCGAAGTTTTTGCGAAAACTCCAAGAATACATTTTCCTTGAAAATGTATCAAACCCTGATTGCGAACTATTACTTGCATGTGCGAGAGATAGCAATATTGATGTAGAAGAATTTAAAAAAGATCTACATTCTGCTAGTGCAAAAAAAGCTTTCCAATGTGACTTGAAATTCACGAATGAAATGCATATTACAGAAATACCTTCCCTCGTCTTTTTTCATGCGAACTCAGATGAAGAAGGTATTAAAATCGCTGGAAATTATTCCTACGATGTATACGTACAATTATTGAAAGAACTTGTAAAATGTGAAATTGAGCCAGAACCATTACCACCTTTAGAAGTGCTACTAGAAGCAACACAATTTATATCTTCAAAAGAAGTAGCATTTATTTATGACTGTCCGCAACAAGAAATTGAACGCGAACTAAAAAAATTACAACTGAAACGAAAAGTACAAATGATAGAAGTAAAATGCGAACGTTATTGGAAATGGATAGCAAAAGAAAAAGACCTGGTGTAAACACCAGGTCTTCTTCTTTACGGCTTATAAAAATATTAAAGGGGATGGGAGAAATTTTCACGTTCAAACAAAGGGGTATATGTTTGTATGTGAATTCGTTCACGCTTATTATATTACAAGATTCGACGTCAGATGACAACCCCTTTTGTCGAATTTCACACTTTTGTCACATTCTAAACGTTTTCATTTTTGAATAAGCTATAAAAAAGGTCATTTAGGGGGTTTATTTATGAAAAAATCTTATATTGCTCTTCTCTTTCTAGCTGTCATCGTTTCTTTTTTCTTGTACATCCTCTCTCTACTACAAGCTTTTCCTAAAATTATTGCCTTACCTCTTTTATTCGGAATCATCGTTATCACACTCTCTTATTTCAATTATAAAAAACGATTCAAAGGGTTTTAATTTCAAAAATCAGCCGTAAAGCTATCCTTTCAGTTAGAAAAAACAAAGGAATCCACCTTTCTCTTCAACAAATATCGACATTAAATCTATTCAACAAAAAAGACGAGGATACAATCCCTCGTCTTTTTTCATTACTTTTCTTCAAATAATAATGCTTCTAATTCATTTAATTTCTCTTCAAATACTTGTAGCGCCTCTTTTACTGGTTCAGGAGATGCCATATCTACTCCTGCTTTTTTCAGCACTTCAATTGGATAATCAGAGCTTCCTGCTTTTAAGAACTCGTTAATATAACGTTCTACTGCTGGTTGTCCTTCTTCTAAAATCTGTTTAGATAGAGCTGTCGCTGCACTAAATCCTGTTGCGTATTGATATACGTAATAGTTGTAGTAGAAGTGTGGAATACGAGACCATTCTAAACCAATCTCTTCGTCGATTACTAAAGCGTCACCGAAATATTTCTTATTTAAATCGTAGTAAATTTCCGTTAGCATGTCTGGCGTAACAGCATGCCCTTCTTGTACTTTCTTATGAATAATATGTTCAAACTCTGCAAACATCGTTTGACGGAATACAGTACCACGGAACCCTTCTAAATAATGATTTAATAAATATAGACGCTCTTTCTTATCTTCTGTCGTTTTTAATAAATAATCATTTAGAAGCGCTTCATTACAAGTAGATGCCACTTCTGCTACGAAGATGGAATAATCACCATATACGTGCGGTTGTGTTTTTCTTGTATAGTAACTATGCACCGAATGACCAAACTCATGAGCAAGTGTAAATAAATTATTTACATTATCATGCCAGTTCATTAAAATATACGGATTTGTTCCATATGCACCAGATGAATATGCCCCGCTTCGTTTTCCTTTATTCTCATACACATCTACCCAGCGATTTTCATATGCCTCTTTCAAAATATCAACATATTCATCACCAAGTACGTTTAAAGATTTTAATAAAAGGTCTTGCGCTTCTTCGTATTTCACATTCATTTTCACTTCTGGTACAAGTGGTGTATATAAATCATACATATGAAGCTCATCAAGTCCTAGTGCACGCTTACGAATATCGATGTAACGGTGTAATAAATGTAAGTTGTCATTTACTGTTTCAACGAGTTGATCATATACTGCTTCCGGAATATTATTATTGCTCAATGCAGCTTGGCGAGCAGAATCATATTTACGAACACGCGCATTGAAATTATTACGTTTTACTGCTCCACTTAACGTACTTGCGAATGTGTTTTTAAATTTTCCGTACGTTTCATATACAGCTTTAAATGCATCTTTGCGAACACGAGGATCATCACTTTCTAAAAACTGAATGTAACGGCCATGTGTAATTTCTATTTCTTCTCCGTCTTCCCCTTTAATAGATGGGAATTTTAAATCCGCGTTATTCAACATACCGAATGTATTGCTTGATGAACTCATTACTTCAGATGCTTCCGCTAATAAAGCTTCCTCAGCTTCTGATAATACGTGCGGGCGTTGACGTGTAATTTCTTCTAATGCATGTTCATATACACTTAAATCTCTATTTTCCTTCAAGAATGTTTGCAGTGTATCTTCTGAAATCGATAAAATTTCAGGCACAATATACGCTGTGCTACTAGATACTTGTGAATATAAATTTGTTGCGCGATCATTTAATGCTTGATATACAGAGTTTGTTGTATCTTGATCGTAACGCATATGAGCATATGTATATAACTTACCTAATCGCATTGAAATTTCATCTTCATATTGCAATGCCTCAAGTAAATTGTCCGCAGAGTCACCAAGTTTCCCTTTAAATTCAGTTAACTTCGGCAATAGCTCTTTAATAGCTTGGAATTCTTTTTCCCATTCTGCGTCCGTTTGGAAGATATCTTCTAAGCGCCACGTACTTGCTTCTTCAATCTCGTTGCGATCTGGTAATGCTTTCGCTTTGTTTTGTTCAGACATTCTTTAAGCCCTCCTTTAAATATCTCTACTTAAGTACAATTCGTTTTTTTCTTATGTAATTCCTTCACAATCATTCTTTATTATATCCCCTTTTCCTGCTCTCATGTTAAAATTTGCCTCAAATAAAGATAGCGCATGTATTAAGCAAATCTCATCATGTTTCATAATTTCCTCCTCTGTTTTTAACACCACGACATCCCTTATTTTCCGGTACGTATAAGTTCCCGCTTTACGCAAAACACCTATATAGCATAAAAATGTCATATATTCAGTAACTGCCACTTTCCATATGTGCTTTGAAAAGTACGGAAGTATCCGCCTTTTCGTATACCTTTTTGCATAACTACACACGTATTGAAGAGAAATACACTCTCCCACTGCAAGCTCCCCTATACACTTCATATAGAGGAAAGCTTGCCATATAAATGGGTTTGTTTGTAAAGCAAATGCAGAAGGGAGTGGAACACCAATTTCAGAAGGAAAGCTTGCTGGAGTACATTTAAATTGATATAAGAGGCGTAATAATGACTTATAATTATAATTCCAAATCGGCAGGGCATTTTTGCGGAAGTAGTTCTTTCTCTTCTCCCACTCTTCACCCAATCTTTCTTTCCCGAAAGGAACGGGAGAAAAAAGCATTTCAAAAGTAGTCGTATCAGTTGGTAAATATATAGTATGTGAGAAAAAAACATTTGTAGAAAAGGGAGTGACAAATGCACATTTCATAAATGATTTTTGTTTCGGACAGAAGAAAATAAGAAGTGGCTGAGGATAAGATTGTAAGGAGAAAGCCATAAGTGAGGAAAATTTCATCCAATATGCAGATTGCTTTTTCAATTGATTTCCACCAACGATCCAAATGACCTGTATACCAGCTTGCCAATACGAATATGTTCTTTTGTACAGCTGTTCTATAGCGAGGTTTGCACATTGGTATTCAATTGCAATTTTTCTGCCCGCCCTCTCTACAAAAACATCTGGTCGTTGCTTAATTTCTGGAAGGTAGTACTCTATATCCACCTGAAAGTTTTGACGCTTGAACCATCTATATAACAATTCTTTACCGTGCATATGATACGTTGATTCCGCTTCATAAAAGGCAAGACATGAATCCACTTTTTTATGAGCAAAATGCCAAGTTTTTTGTTTCCCTAATTTCATTTGCACTTCCTTTCCACAAGCTACACAAAAGAATCGTTCTTGTTGACGCATACGGCGCAAAAGCTTTTCATTACAATTATAGAGTAAATGAATTTTCTCTCCGTTTTCTCTTTTAGCGATAAATATCGTAATCACACCCTTTCAGCTCCTTATATTCTACAATTTGTTACAAATTCCTTTTAAAAAAGAGATGTCCCAATTTCGGACATCTCTTTTTATAATAAAGGTGATAATAAGCGGTATGTTGATTCAACAATTCGTCTATGAAGACGTCTTTTATGAAAATGATCAACATGAATTTCACTTGATTCTTCTAAATCATCTTTAAAGTCTTGAACAAGTTTTCGAATGCTATCTGTATCATATAAAAAGGCATTTACTTCAAAATTCAAATGAAAACTTCTCATATCCATATTAGCTGTCCCAATTGAAGCTAAATCAGAATCGACGATGACAACTTTACTATGAAGAAAACCTTTTTCATATTCATATATCTTTACACCTGCATCTAAAAGCTCTGGGAAGTACGATCTCGATGCGTAAAAGACAGTCCGCTTATCCGGTTTACTCGGCATTAATAAACGAACATCAATACCAGCAAGTGCAGCAACCTTTAATGCGGATAAAATATCATCATCCGGAATAAAATACGGCGTTGCAATCCAAATAGATTTTCGAGCAGAAGCGATCATTGCAAAATATAAATGCTTAATCGTTTCCCACTTATTATCGGGGCCACCTGCAACTAGCTGCACTCCTCCCCAATGATCACCCTCAACTGCTTTTGCTTGTAAATATTCAGGGGCTAGCACAGCCTCACCAGTCATATAAAACCAATCTTGAAGGAAAATAAGCTGCAAACTTTGTACAGCTTCACCACGCAAATATAAATGTGTGTCTCGCCAAAAGCCGAAGTACTTATCCTTCCCTAAATATTCATCACCAATATTTAATCCACCTACAAAGCCTTCATTTCCATCAATAATAACGATTTTTCGATGATTTCGATAATTAATTTTATCGTTTAAAATCGGAAAGCGTACAGGGAAGAACGGAATCATTTCGACTCCTGCATCGTTTAATTCTTCAATATACGATTTTGATAATTTAAAACTTCCAACCGCATCATACAAAAAACGAACGACTACGCCCTCTTTCGATTTTTGTATTAAAATATCTTTAATTTCTGTTCCTAACTTATCATCACGCACAATGTAATATTCCATATGAATGTGATGTTTCGCTCGTTTTAACCCATTTAAAATAGCCTGAAACGTTTCATCTCCATTTGTTAATGTCCTCGTTTCAGTTTGAAATGAAATATTTAAAGCACCTAATCGATCCGCTAAACGAAATAACAGCTCTTGATGCTTATGATTGCGTAAAATTCGTTCTTCGTAATCTTCATGCCCTTTATATTGTAAAAACGCCTGTTCATCAAGTAACGCCTTCTTTTGGAACATTCTTTTTCTCCGAAAATTTTGTCCGAATAATAAATAAGCGAAGAATCCAAATACCGGAAAAATTCCTAAAACAATTAACCATGTAAGTGTTTTAGATGGATGTCGATTTTCTAAGAAAATAACGCAACCAATTAAAAACGCAGATACTGTAAATAAAATACTGATAATACCTAAAATCGAAACATCTTTTATCCCAATCACATCTGAATAAAATGCTACATCAATAAACATACGTAACGAAACAAATAATGCGAACAATAGCAGTATAAAGAAAATCAGCTTTAACGTATTTTTCATCTCTTACCTCCTAACTAAGAAAGCTTTCCTATTCTTCATATAAAAAGCCGATTTCATACTACAGAAATCGGCCTACGTTTTAGCAGGAAAATTATTGCGAATCGTTTCAAGAGCATGCTCTTTCACAATTTGTTTTCCATACTCACTTACACGATGAATTGTTAAAGTTGATTCTTCCCCATATTCTAAAATAATACTTAAAATACGATCGATTTCTTCTTCATCATGTAGCACTTCATCGAATTCCACATATACATAATAGCGGTTCTCAAATGAATACAGCTCATCTTTTATATCTTCAAAGATAAGACGATGACTTAATGAAATGACATCTTCAAAATCATTAAACTTAATTAAAAAGCCAAACGTACCATCTTCATTAAAGTTTGTTCCTGTTTGTTCTTCTACCTCTTCGACTAATTCTTGTTGGAATAATGATTCGATGCCTTCATCTAGAGGAATATCTATAATTTTGTCTACCCCTATCGGTAGTTCCAGCTTTTGCCCGTCTTTTGAAAGCTCTGCTTTCGTGACAAGTACTTCAATCCCTTTATCGACTGCTTGCACTTGAATCCATAACGGTCCATCAATAAAGAAATCGTCATGATCACGAGCTTCGTCCATCATCTCCCAAAAGAGCTCTTCACTTCGTTCGCGATCATACCAAATCTCTTCACGATTAAATCCTCTATCCTCTATATCAATGTACGTAATAAAAAATTTCATCGTATGATCATTAATTCTTTCAATATCCAAAATACAACTCTCCCTTCCTGCTTAGAATTGTTATGAAGGGATTCCCCACTCATATGACAAATCAATAGATTCTTGTACTCTCATTTTATGATAAGATTCTCCAGAATGGAAATAAAATCGATTTATTTTACAAAAATAGTTATATGCCTATCTTTACTCGATCAACTACATAAATATATTATTATAGCGATTTCTTACTTACAAAAAATTTGGACATACATTTCCACATTCCCCCGTACACTGTAATAAAGTGAAACTTCTATTAGAAGAGATTATTTAACAACAACTTTCTTCATCACATACATATAGTTCGCTTATTAAAACATCATAAATGGAGGCAGACGAATGGACTTAGAGTTTTTAACATCCGTACTAATGATTGTCGGTATCGATGTTGTATTAGGTGGTGACAATGCAATCGTCATCGCACTAGCTAGCCGAAATTTACCTGAATCGAAACGAAATAAGGCTATTTTGATCGGTACTCTTTTAGCGATTGTACTAAGAATTGTCCTTACTATACTAGCTGTCTATTTACTCGACATTCCATTTCTACAATTGATTGGCGGGGTTTTACTTACATTAATTGCAGTCAATTTATTAACCGATAATAGCAACGATCTTTCTTCTATTCAAGGAAAAACAACTTTATTTCAAGCTGTGCGGACAATTGTTTTCGCGGATCTCGTTATGGGGTTTGATAATGTTATTGCCATTGCAGGTGCAGCTCACGGGAGATTTTTACTCGTCATAATCGGCTTACTCATTTCTATCCCGATTATTATTTGGGGCAGCAAACTTATTTTAATACTTATGGAGCGATTTCCATTCCTCATTTATTGCGGTGCAGCAATTCTTGCCTATACTGCAGGAAAAATGGTTACACATGAAGACAGACTTGCAACCTTTTTTCATAACAATCCAAGTTTCACTGCAAGCATTCCTTATTTGTTCATTTTCACTATTTTATGCATCGGCTTTATTGTACAACAAGTTCGATTACGCAATGTGAAACATTAAAAAAAACCTTCTACTATATAATAGGTAGAAGGTTTTCATATTATTATAATTAATTTACAAGACGTTGTGCTTCACGTAATTGGAACGTTCTTACTGTACGTGGTAAGAAACGACGAATTTCGTCTTCGTTGTAACCAACTTGAAGGCGTTTCTCGTCAATCATAATTGGACGACGTAAAATCCCTGGATAGTCACGAATCATCTTATATAAATCTTGAAGTGGTAAAGACTCTAAGTTTACATTCAATTCTTGGAAAACTTTCGAACGAGTAGAAATAATCTCATCCGTTCCGCTTTCTGTCATACGTAAAATCTCTTTAATTTCCTCAATCGTTAATGGATCTGAGAAAATATTACGTTCTGTATAGGGAATATGATTTTCCTCTAGCCATAATTTCGCCTTTCTACAAGACGTACAGCTTGGAGAACTATATAATGTTACCATACAAAGCTCACTCTCCTTAAAGAGTACAAATTCTGTACTAAATACAGTTTTAATTTCTAACTTCAGCAATTTTTCGTGATAACTTGTCTTATTGAAAAGTACAAAAATCACATTTCATGTAAGCAACAACTTATAATAAACAACAATTACTTTTAATAAGTAACTTCTATAATCATTATACAATAGATTTTGCAAGAAATATACAGTAAATTTCCTGCTAGTTGAGAAAACTCTCCCGTGTATTTCACTGCTATGTAACATGATTACGCTCATTTCAGCTGTACTTTAACAATAACTTTCAACCCTTTTACTACTCACTTCCCATAGATTTTTCATATAATATATAGTTATTTATCTATAATCTTCCCTATGAAAAAGAGAACGTTTTCTTACTTTTTCTTGATAAATCAATTAAGAAATGTAAGACTATACAAATGAGAATAAAAAGGAACATTTGTTCTTATTCTAACAAATATCCTCCCTCCTGTCTACATGATTTCTAAAGTAAATTAAATATTTTTCTGACATTTCTTTCTTTTTCATTTTTTATCTCATACAATAAACATACAGACAGGCAAAGGGGGAGTTTTCAAATGATTGCTTTTTTTATTGATTTTATTACGGTTGCTGCCCTCATCATCGGAATAACAGCATTGATTGGTGTCATTACAAATAGCATCGGCGAAAAGCTCTTTGGTGGAAAAGAAAAAATGAAGTTTGTTAACAAAAGTTTGGATGTACAATCTGGCTGGAACCAAGTTGGCGGAAAAGGCATTTATAAGAAACGAACGTATTAAAAAAAGCAGGTGATCACCTGCTTTTTTTCTTATTTCTCTACTGACGCCCATTTAAAGCTTAAATCGCCGCCATATTTATGGTTATACATATTTTTAATTGAATCTCTTTGTAAATATGCTCTACCACGTTGATATACTGGAACGATCGCAGCATCATCAAGTAACATTTTTTCTGCTTCTAATAAGTTCTTCCAACGAGCATTTACATCGCTTCCATCTTTTTTCGCCTTCATAATGATTTCATCGTATTTTGGATTAGAGTACTTCATCTTATTTTGTGACCCATCTGTTACAAACATATCAAGATATGTAATTGGATCTGGGAAGTCCGCACTCCATCCAGAGAATGACATGACATAATCGCCCGCATCTTCTAATTTTAGTTTTTGTGCGAATGGTTGTTGTTTAATTTTTACTGTTAAACCTGGTAAATTCTTTTCTAATTCACCTTTTAAATATTCACCAGTTTTCTTTGATAACTCTACATCTTCATTTAATAATTCTAATTCGATTTCATTTTTACCAAGTTCTTTTTTACCAGCTTCCCAATATTTCTTCGCTTCTTTCACGTTTGGTTTTACAATATCCCCGTTTACAGCACGGAAATCTTTTTTATCTGGTCCTTTAATGAAGTTATCAGGAATTAATCCTGTCGCTGGCTTAGAACCGTTATTTAATAATGTATCCACGAATGGCTTACGGTCAAAAGCAAGTGAAATTGCTTTACGAATATTTTTATTTGCTAAAGCTGGATCTTTTTGATTTAAACGAAGGAAGAATACAGATGTATCTTCTACTGTTTGGAAATCTGGTTTTCCTTTATATTTATCAATAAACTCCGCTAATAACGACGCTCGATCAATTGCATTTGTTTCATATAAGTTAATTGGCGTAGATGTATCTTTTACAATATTAAAGTTTACTTCTTCAATCTTCACTTCTTTATTGTCCCAATATGACGCGCTCTTTGTCATTTTAAAGCTACGTTCATGTTGCCAATCACTTAATGTAAATGGCCCGTTATAAAGCGTTGTATTCGCTTCCAAACCAAACTTCGTACCTTGCTCTTTCACAAACTTTTCATTCACAGGATAGAAGATTGGATATACCATTAAATCTACAAGGTATGGAATTGAATTATCTAATTCCACTTCTAATGTATAATCATCAATCGCCTTTACCCCTAATTGATCCGGACTCATCTCTTTTTTATTAATTTTCTCTGCATTTTTTATATCATACATAATGTACGCTGATTTCGCAGCTGTATCTGGGTTAATCGCTCTTTGCCATGCATATACGAAATCTTTTGCCGTCACAGGCTCACCATTTGACCATTTTGCGTCTTCACGTAATTTAAATGTATATTTTTTACCATCTTCTGATTTTTTGAATTCCTTCGCTACACCAGGAACTAGCTTATCATCTTTTCCTAAACTGTATAAGCCTTCCATCGTATTAGTCATTACTCTTGAAGAAACTGCATCAGCTGATAACGCTGGATCCATCGTTGGAATTTCTTGTGTTTCAATTAAGTTAATAACTTGCTTCGCGCCGCTTTTTCCGCTATCCCCTTTAGCGTTTGCTTGCGATTCATCTTTTTGATAGCTACATGCCCCTAACATCATGCTCATCGCTACTGTTGATGCTACAAAAACTGGTATCTTTTTTTTCATACTTCCACCCTCCAAAAAAATGTTAACCCTTTCATTTTCAAACAAAAAGAAATATATATATGTTCTAATAATTCATATTATACACACAAATATATTTTTTGTATATTTATATTTCTATTTCATTAAAATTTTTCGTTAAAAAATATACCTTTGTAAACGTTTCATATTGCTGATTATTCATACTAAAGTGTTAAAAATAATATTTTTTATACTTTTCTAAATTATCAGAGAAAAACGAATTTTATATCTCATAATATTTTATGTATAATTATCCTTTTGTTTTTATCATAAAATAGCACTCTCTTCATAATAAAAATATGTAGGCTAAAATGAGTGCAAAGGTTAAGAAAGTATGTTACGATACATTTTGCTAAAAATAGATATCGGTAAAGAGGGGACGGACATGGCAGCAATTCAGGCAAAAAACGGGCCTACTGAGAAATTAAGTTTATTCTTATTAACATGGCCTATTTTTCTAGAAGTTTTTCTTTTTATGTTAATGGGGATCGCTGATACTTTCATGTTAAGTGCATTATCAGACGATGCTGTATCTGGGGTTGGTGCAGCGAATCAATATCTTCATATTGCGATTTTGGTATTAGAAGTCATCGGGAACGGCGCTGCTATCGTTGTATCTCAATACCTCGGTTCCAAACGCTTTATGGAAGCATCTAAAATATCAGCATTAGCCGTCACATTAAATTTAATAGTTGGGCTCGTTATAAGCGCTGGTTTTCTTTTATTTTCGAAACATATGATGCTCGCAATGAACTTACAAGGCGATGTACTAACGTATGCGCAAAACTACTTATCTATCGTCGGAGGAGCTATCTTCCTACAAGCTATTATTAACTCATTAGCCGCAATTATCCGTGTACACGGTTTTACAAAGCAAGCGATGTTTATTTCACTCGGAATGAATATGATTCATATCGCTGGAAACTACGTACTCATTTTCGGGAAATTTGGTTTCCCTGAGCTCGGTGTACAAGGGGCTGCAATTTCTTCCGCTATCAGTCGATTGATCGCACTTATTGTTTTCTTCTGGTTACTATACCGCGTTATGGAATATCGTGTGAAATTACAATATTACTTCACTTTATCCAAAGAATACATTGGGAAAATTTTAAAAATTGGCATTCCATCTGCATTTGAACAAGTGATGTATCAAGCTTGTCAAATCGTCTTCCTTTATTACGCAACGTACTTAGGAACGGAATCATTAGCTGCTAGACAATACGCTACTAACATTTCCATGTTCACTTATTTATTTGCAATTGCAATTGGTATGGGAACAGCCATTATTATTGGCCGCCTCGTTGGTGGTGGCGAAAAAGATGAAGCATACGAACGCTTATGGAAAAGTGTAAAATGGGCAATTGGTGTAACTTTATGTATGGTCGCTCTCGTTATTACATTCCGTACACAATTAATGGGACTGTTTACAGATAATCCGCACATTATCGGGTTAGGCGCAAGTGTTCTTTTACTAAGTGTACTACTTGAAACGGGACGTACGATGAACATCGTCATCATTAATTCGCTTCGTGCAGCTGGTGATGCAAAATATCCTGTTTTAATCGGTGCATTCTCTATGGTGTTAATGAGTTTACCACTAGGTTACTTTTTCGCCTTTCATTTAGATATGGGGCTCGTTGGTATTTGGCTAGCAATCGCCATCGACGAATGGACACGTGCCATTATTATGTTCTTCCGCTGGAAAAGTAGAGCATGGGAGCGTTATGCGCTTGTTAAACCTGAAGAACAAGAGGAGAATGTTTCTGTTCAAGTTCAGTAATTTTGCATATGGATATCACTAATGATACATGAGATTTATATCGGCGATTCTTTAAATATATCGACTGACCGACAAATGTATACAATTCTTTTATATAGTAGAAAAAGAGCCATCCTTCCATAACAGAAGAATGGCTCTTTTTCTTATTGATAAATCTCTTTATATTTCTTGTACTCCGCTTCCGAACATAGTACGAAATGTCCTGGGCGAATTTCACGCATTGTTGGTGCTTCACTACCATAATTATGCTGTGATGGATCATATACGATACGTTTACGATTGCGCTCATAATCTGGATCTGGAAGTGGAATCGCTGATAATAGTGATTTCGTATATGGATGAATTGGATTCGCATATAATTCATCACTTGTTGTTAACTCAACGATTTGGCCACGGTACATTACACCAATACGGTCACTAATGTATTTTACCATTGATAAATCATGGGCGATGAATAAGTATGTTAAACCTTTTTCTTTTTGTAACTTTTTCAGTAAGTTTACAACTTGCGCCTGAATCGATACGTCAAGTGCTGAGATCGGCTCATCGGCAATGATAAATTCTGGGTCTACAGCAAGCGCTCGAGCGATACCGATACGCTGACGTTGTCCACCTGAGAATTCGTGTGGGAAACGGTTTGCGTGCTCTTTATTTAAACCAACTGTGTTTAATAGTTCATGAACACGGTCCATGCGCTCTTTTTTACTTTTCGCTAGTCCGTGAATATCGATACCTTCTGCAATAATATCCCCTACTGTCATACGAGGGTTTAATGATGCATATGGATCTTGGAAAATCATTTGCATTTTACGGTTGAATTTCTTCAGCTCTGCGCGTGATTTTTTACCATGTACATTTTCACCATCGAATAACACTTCACCAGCAGTTGCATCATATAAACGAATAATCGTTCTTCCAGTTGTCGATTTACCACAACCTGATTCTCCTACAAGACCAAATGTTTCTCCGCGGTAAATATCAAATGAAATATCATTAACCGCTTTGACAACACCACCACTCACGTCGAAGTGCTGCTTTACATTTTTTACTTCAATTAATTTCTCACGTTGTTTAGTCATGTTGTTCACCTGCTTTCATTTGAAGAATGCGTTTTTCAACGACTGCCGGCGGTTTTACTTCTGGAGCTTGCTCGTGAAGTAACCAAGTTGCCGCATAGTGCGTATCACTTACTTTAAATAAAGGTGGGTCCATTTCAAAATCAATTTTCAGTGCCTGTGGGTTACGTGGTGCAAAAGCATCTCCCTTTGGCGGCTTCAATAAATCTGGAGGCGTTCCAGGGATTGCATATAACTCTTCTTCTGAACCATCTAAACTTGGCATAGATGCGATTAAACCCCAAGTATATGGGTGTTTCGGATTGTAGAAAATTTCATCTACAGTTCCAATTTCAACAACTTTACCAGCGTACATAACTGCCACTCGGTCCGCAACGTTTGCTACTACACCTAAGTCATGCGTAATGAAAATGATTGCTGCTTCTGTTTTTTGCTGAATGTCTTTCATAAGTTCTAAAATTTGCGCCTGAATCGTAACGTCTAGCGCTGTTGTCGGCTCATCGGCAATTAATAATTTCGGGTTACAAGCTAACGCCATCGCAATAACTACACGCTGTCTCATACCACCTGAGAATTGGTGAGGATATTGTTTTAAACGAGCTTCTGGATTTGGAATACCTACAAGGTCAATTAACTCTAAAGCAACTTTACGTGCATCTGCTTTACTCATCCCTTGGTGTTTAATTAGACCTTCCATAATTTGATTTCCAATTGTCATCGTTGGGTTTAATGATGTCATTGGATCTTGGAAAATCATCGCAATATCTTTACCGCGTACTTGCTGCATTTCTTTTTCTGTTAATTTTGTTAAGTCACGACCTTCAAATACGATTTCACCATTTTTAATGCGTCCAGGAGGATTCGGAATTAATCCCATTAACGCTTTAGAAGTAACTGATTTCCCTGAACCAGATTCTCCTACAATCGCCAATGTTTCTCCTTTTTTCAAATCAAAAGTAACGCCGCGTACAGCTTGTACTTCACCTGCATGTGTATCAAAGGAGACTTGTAAATCTTTTACCTCTAACAATGTTTTCATCTTTGCCTCTCCCCTCTTTTACTTACGCATTTTTGGATCTAACGCGTCGCGTAATCCGTCTGCCATTAAGTTAAACGCTAAAATTAATATACTGATGACAACCGCAGGGATGAACATCATATGCGGATACGTTTGAATAGATTTATAACCATCATTTACAAGAGAACCTAGTGACGCAAATGGTGGCTGAATTCCTAAACCGATGAAACTTAAGAACGCTTCACCAAACACCGCTGATGGAATTGTAAACATCGTCATTACGATAATAGGTCCCATTACGTTTGGAATTAAATGTTTCACAATTAATTGTGTATTTGTTGCACCTAATGTACGAGATGCTAATACATATTCTTGGTTTTTTAACTTTAAGATTTGTCCACGAACAATACGCGACATCCCTATCCAACCTGTAATCGCCATCGCAAGTGTAATTGACCAAATACCAGATCCCATAATGATTACCATTAAAATAACGATGATTAAGTATGGAATACCGTTAATAATCTCCATAATACGTTGCATAATGTTATCTACTCTACCGCCGTAGAATGCTGAAATACCTCCGTATGCAACCCCAATTACTAAGTCAATTGCTGCCGCTAAAAGAGCGATATATAATGATACGCGTGTACCTTCCCATGTTCTTGTCCATAAGTCACGGCCAAGGTCATCTGTACCAAACCAGAAGTACTCTTTAATATCACGTTTTTCATATTGGTCAACACCATATTGATCTGTACCGTCAAATGGTAACCAATGAACATTTTCAATAACTGGAATTTTTGGTGGTAATTTCGCACGACCTAAATCTTGCTCTTTATACGAGTGTTTACTTACCATCGGTCCAAAAATCGCTAATAGCGCAATGATAACTAACAATACAAGGCCAAGCATCGCACCTTTATGTTGGAATAAACGTCTTCTTACATCTTGCCAAAACGTTAAGCTTGGACGGGCAATGACTTCATTATCAACATTATTTTGATTGGCTTGTTGAAATAAATCTGGAGATAATTTTTGTACATCTTTCATCATTTTTTCCCTCCCGCTAAACGAATACGAGGATCAATAATTCCGTATAAAATATCGACAATGAAAATAACTAAAATGAAGATCGCACTATAGAAAATCGTAGTTCCCATAATAACTGTATAGTCATTTAAAGTAATCGATTTAACGAATTGTTCCCCAAGTCCTGGTACAGCATAAATTTGCTCGATAACAAGTGTTCCTGTAATTAATGCCGCAACCATTGGTCCTAAAATTGTTACAACTGGAATTAACGCGTTACGAAGTGCATGTTTGACAATGATAACGCCTTGGCTAATTCCTTTCGCTTTCGCTGTTAAAATGTAATCGGCTTGCATAACTTCAATTAATTCTGCACGAGAGAAACGTGCGATTGTCGCGATAACTCCCATCGATAATGCAATTGTAGGCATTACAGTAAACTCTGGTCCTTTCCAGAATGCTACTGGGAACCAGCCTAGTTTTACCCCTACGAAATATTGCAGTAATGCGGCGAATACGAATGATGGTACCGACATTCCGAGTACCGAAATAACTGTTGCACTATAATCTACCCACGTATTATTACGAAGTGCGGCAACAATACCTAAAATTAAACCGATAAATGTTCCTAATATAATCGCTTGTAAACCTAATTGGGCTGATGGTCCAATACGATCCACAATCATGTCTGTTACTGGGCGGTTATCATATTGGAATGATACCCCTAAATCACCTTTTGCTAAGTTACCTAAGTAACGTGCATATTGAACTGGTACCGGATCATTCAATCCGTATTTTTCAAGAATGATTTCTTTTTGTGCCGGTGATAGCTTCTCCTGGTTTTTAAGCGGAGAACCCGGAAGTAATTTCATCAAAAAGAAAGTCATTGTAGTAATTAAAAATAATGTCAAAGCCATGTACACGAAACGTTTTAATACATAACGTCCCATAGTCAAGCACCTCCCCGTTTTTCTCAAAAGCAATAAGATAGTTTAAAATATTCTTACTTTTATTTTTTTAAAATAAGAGCATATGCCCATCATAGGCATATACCCTTGTAAACGATGGAAAAAAAAGATTATTTTTGTTCAACAGATGCCCATTTGTAAGTTAATTTACCACCATAGTTAATTGGGATAATATCTTTTACGGCACCTTTTACTACATACGCTGAACCTTTTTGGAAGATTGGAGTGATAACTGCATCCTCTTTAATTAACATCTTCTCTACTTCTAGAAGGTTGTCCCAGCGAGCTTGTAAATCTTTTGTATCTGTTTTAGCTTTTAGGATTAACTCATCATATTTCTGATTAGAATACCCTGTTTTATTTTGAGAACCATTCGTAACAAACATATCTAAATATGAGATTGGATCTGGGAAATCTGGTCCCCAAATACCAAACGCAATATCATATTGCTGAGAATCTTCTAATTTATTTTTTTGTGCGAATGGTTGCTGTTTAATTTTAATTGATAAACCTGGTAAGTTCTTTTCCATCTCACCTTTTAAGAATTCCCCAACTTTTTTAGCATCTTCATTATCAAAGTTTAAGAATTCTAGTTCGATTTTATCAGTTCCAAGCTCTTTCTTCGCTGTTTCCCAAAGCTTTTTTGCTTCTTTTGGATTTGTTTCAACTAGCTTTCCATTTTCAGCTCGGAAATCTTTTTTATTTGGACCTTCAGCGAAATCTTTTCCAACAAATCCGTAAGCTCCAATTGCGCCGTTATTTAAAATAACTTTTGCAATGTTATCACGGTCAAAGGACATTGAAATTGCTTTTCTTAAGTTTTTATTACTTAAGTACTGATTACTTTGATTAAATCTTAAGTAAGCAACCCCTGCCTCTTTTCTTGTTTGGAACTCTGGGCTTTTTCTAAACTTATCAACAAATTCAGACGTTAAAGCCGCCCGATCAATCGCGTTTGTCTCATATAAATTTACATCAGTTGCTGTATTTTTTACAATATTAAAGTTGATTTCTTCAATTTTAACCGTTTTATTATCCCAATATGAAGGATTCTTCTTGAATTGGAAACTTTGTTCATGTTTCCAATCACTCATAACGAATGGACCGTTATATAATGTTGTATTTGCCTCTAAACCAAATTTATCACCTTGTGCTTTTACAAAGTTTTCATTTAGTGGGTAAAATACTGGATAAACTGTTAAATCGATAAAGTAAGGAACGGGATTGTCTAATTCTACTTCTAATGTATAATCATCAATCGCTTTTACACCTAATTGGTCAGCAGGTAATTCTTTTTTATGAATTTTCTCTGCATTTTTAATATCGAACATAATGTATGAATACGTTGCTTTTGTATCTGGATTTACTGCTCTTTTCCATGAATACACAAAGTCTTTAGCTGTTACCGGTTCCCCATTCGACCATTTCGCATCTCTTCTTAATTTAAATATGTATTTCTTCCCATCATCTAGCTTTTCGACATCTTCTGCAACTCCAGGCATTCTCTTTTGATCTTTGCCAATACGATATAAACCTTCCATCGTATTATTTAATGCTGTAGAAGATGAAGAATCAGATGCTAATGATGCATCCATTGACGGAATTTCAGATAACTCTGTTAAATTAAGAATCTGTTTTCCGTTACTACTACTCGTAGCGTTCTCTTTCCCTTTTGCTTTTGCGTCATCTTTTTGGTAGCTACACGCGCTAAGCAACATACTTGCAGTTAAAGTTGATGCAAGTAATAACGGTATCTTTTTCTTCATGTTGTGTTGCCTCCCCTAATTGCACTTCCTGTACCCTCACTTGTTAAAAAGTAGAATTGAAAGAATAATCTCCAAGTTTCTACAATTTTCATTATACATATAATATAACAATTGTGAATATAGTTTTTTGTTTTTTTGTTAAAATTTTTAATAAAATATTTATATTTTTAATTTTTCGTAAAGGGATACATTAACATTGCTACCATCATCTTAAAATCAGACCTTTAATTGCGTATAATTTTCAAAAAATTAATCCTAGTACTTATTATAGCTTTTATAGTATAATAATTCTAGTAATATTTTGACGGAGGGGAATATTTTGAATAAAGTTTTTTTTCATACTTGTATACTAATTTTTATAGCGATGATTGCTTCTAGTATTGGTGCATTCCTCATTTCATCTCAATTTTTGTTGAACTTTGTCAACATTTTGTTTTATATTGCACTGTTTTTTATTCTTATCGGCGGTTTTTTATACATATTTCAAAATGGTTTTTTCAATGTAACCATTTACGCATTCCAAAGAGTATTTGGTACGAACAAAAAGATTGACTCTTTAATTGAAGAAGTCGAGGAACCTACAGATAAGAAAGAACGTATTTATAAAACATATTCATTCAAATGGACATATCCAATTTGTATTACAGGTATCTTCCTTGGGTTGTTCTCGACCCTTATTAGCTTTACTATTTTGATGTAGTTTGCAAACACTATCCCATATGATATAATAATCAGCAAAACATTTTGTTATAAAACTTTAGTTCTTTCATATTAAAAGAGCTCAAGTAACAATAAATAAATTTATATGTATGCGATGATAAAGAAGAGTACATATTGAGGCAATTTCAGAGAGCTTGTGGTTGGTGTGAACAAGTAATTGTACAGTATGGAATGGGCTTTTGAGCACCAAACCGAACCGAAAGTAGTAGGCTTTGGCGTTATATCCTAACGTTATCATGGATTAGAGAGATTTCACAGTAGTGAAATAATTAGGGTGGTACCGCGGTCCATTCGTCCCTATAGTTTTTGGGATGAATGGGCTTTTTTGTTTGCCTTCTCTCCCCCCCATCACGCATTCAATTTTAGGAGGAATTACTTATGTCAGTTATCTTTTCTGGTATTCAGCCAAGTGGAACGATTACACTTGGAAACTATTTAGGCGCAATGAAGCAGTTTACAGAGCTTCAAAATGAACACGACTGTTATTTCTGTATTGTAAACCAACATGCGATTACAGTACCTCAAGATCCCGTCGGACTTCGTAAAAACATCCGCAGTCTTGCTGCACTTTATGTAGCATGCGGCATCGATCCTGAAAAAGCTACTTTATTTGTACAATCAGAAGTACCAGCACACGCTCAATTAGGATGGATCATGCAATCTGTTGCTTACGTTGGAGAATTAGAACGTATGACGCAATATAAAGATAAAGCTTCGGGTAGAGATTCAGTTCCAGCTGGATTACTTACGTATCCACCATTAATGGCTGCTGATATTTTACTTTACAACACTGAAATCGTACCAGTTGGTGATGACCAAAAGCAACATATGGAATTAACACGCGACCTAGCAGAGCGTTTCAACAAACGCTTCCGTGAAGTGTTCACAATTCCTGAAATTCGTATTCCAAAAGTAGGCGCTCGCGTTATGTCATTAACAGAACCTACGAAGAAAATGAGTAAATCTGATCCGAATCCAAAATCAATGATCAGTATGCTTGATGAACCAAAAACAATTGAAAAGAAAATTAAGAGTGCTGTTACTGACTCTGAAGGTATTGTGAAATTTGATAAAGAAAACAAACCTGGTATCTCTAACTTATTAACAATCTACTCTTCATTCTCTGGAAAAACAGTTGAAGAAATTGAAGCAATGTACGAAGGAAAAGGATACGGCGACTTCAAAGGCGACCTAGCGCAAGTAGTCGTAGAAGCAATTCGTCCAATCCAAGACAAATATAACGAACTAATCAACTCACCAGAACTAGACGAAATTCTAGACAAAGGTGCAGAAAAAGCAAACCGCGTTGCATTCAAACAACTACGCAAAGTAGAAAACGCAATGGGACTAAGCAGAAAACGTAGGTAACATATAAGGTGGAAGCGGCTCGTTTAGAATGTGAGGGGGATGGAGCTCCTGACGTAGAGGCGCTTTTTGCCTCGCAGGAAGGCGCGAAGCCACCGAACATTCTTGCCGCTGGAGCTAGATTACATATAAAGCGGAAGCGG
>NZ_WEII01000004.1:76759-173412 GCF_009183805.1 Bacillus sp. B2-WWTP-C-10-Post-4
GAGCTAGATTACATATAAAGCGGAAGCGGCTCGTTTAGAATGTGAGGGGGATGGAGCTCCTGACGTAGAGGCGCTTTTTGCCTCGCAGGAAGGCGCGAAGCCACCGAACATTCTTGCCGCTGGAGCTAGATTACATATAAAGCGGAAGCGGCTCGTTTAGAATGTGAGGGGGATGGAGCTCCTGACGTAGAGGCGCTTTTTGCCTCGCAGGAAGGCGCGAAGCCACCGAACATTCTTGCCGCTGGAGCTAGATTACTACAAAATTAAAAAACCGCCAATTGGCGGTTTTTTAATTTACCTTTTGCTCATTTTCCATTTCCCATAACTTTTCAAAAAATGGCTGTCCTTTTACGAGACGCTCGCATAATTGTTCGTGCTTATCAGACCAGCCAGCTTTCGCTTCATCATACAGCTTAGCCCAAATATCTTCAAATTCCATATGTTGAACCATTCCATATGCTGATGGATCCCACTCTGTGAACCAATAGCGAATTTCTGCTGTGTTTTTCGTTGTATGTAATTGATCTAACGCCATAAATAATAATTGTTTTAGCTGTCTTTCTTTACGAGTCAAGCCATTCATAATGAAAGGCGATGGTGATAAAATATGATGTTCTTTTTCTGTTTCTTCTACTTGGAACTCATACTTTTCTGCTTGTACGTTTTCTACCATCTCATATACCATCTGCTCTTGACGTGGTATAAGTCTACTTTTGCGAATTGGTACATTGTAACCAATTGTGTCAATGGCAATAATGCCTTTCCCATCTGTAACAACAAAGCAATACTCTTGCTGCAAACGTTCATGATTTTTACGAATATAAGCCTTATGATGTACGTCTTCCAGCATTTTTTGCGGAAGCTCTAACAATTCGTTCTCGATGTAATGATATAATGTGGCATCTACTTTTAATAATGGCACTTGATCTAATAGCTCAATCGTATCATCTTTCCGCCATTCGTAAAAATGACAAACGTTATACCCATTCTCTTCACCTTCAAACCAATTTACCCATACATCATGTAGATATAACATTCACTACCCCTCACTTCACTACTGTTTGTACCAATCATTATGTTCATTTTTGCTTAACTTTATTCCACTTTAGGAAATATATTCTAATTATTATTTTTTCTTCTATTAATACTAAAAAAACAGGAAATAGAACTCCTGTTTTTTTATATATGAAATGTACTTGCTTTATTCAATATTTCTTTTGCATCTATAGATAATAAAGAAAGTGTATCTTCTCCTTCCAAAGTTACACAATCTTTGACAATATGAAATCCAAGCGCATAGCCAAGCATCTTCGGATAAGAGTGAAAGCCATTTAATAAGATGTCATGTTCCCTTGTTCCTCGTTTTATACTTATTCTTTCATGTACAATATTTTTCCAATAATAAATAGCCTCTTCCTTTGAAAGATACGCCGTCCACGGTGCATTGTTTTTTTCTGTATACCTTTCTGTTACTGCTTGTTCAGCTAGCCCTTCCATAATCATCGTATCAAGTAATGTATATTCTGTTTCTTTCGTCTCAATTTGATGTAACCTGCATATGTGATGATATTCATGCGCTAATAACACTTTTAATTCTTCTACCGAATTCCGTCCACATACGAATAAGAAAATAACATGACGCATAGATAATCCAGCCCTACCGTTATACTCTTCTTGTACAGTTCGATTATAGGAATCTGATAATAAAATAAAGACAGGGACATCTGGACCTTTTAACCAGTTTTTCAGTTTATCATACTCCAGGCTCAATTCTTTCCAAATTTCCTTTTCCTCTAATTCTTTAATTTCCTTTTCTCCGCGCATGATCGGGCGATACATCCCTTTTGAAATTAAAAAGCGATACAACCTTTCTTTTGGCAACGGAATATACTTCGTAAATTTCTCACAAAGTTTTTCTGGCCGCCCATAATATAAATGTAGCCATTCAGCTGTTTCAACAATCCCCATCTTTATCCCTCCTTTTTCTTATGTATATGCTACAGGAGAAAAAGGCGTAAAAATAAATAAGGAGTTTTTTCGCAATCTATTACGAAAAAACTCCTTATTTCATCGATTATTTATACGATTTAAATACTAACACTGCGTTATGACCACCGAATCCTAATGAGTTACTTAATACTGCATTTACTTCTTGGTGTCTCGCTTGATTTGGTACGTAATCTAAGTCACATTCTGGATCTGGTGTCTCATAGTTAATTGTTGGAGGAATTACTCCGTCTGTAATTGATTTAATAGAGAAAATCGCTTCAACAGCACCAGCTGCTCCTAATAAGTGACCTGTCATTGATTTCGTTGAGCTAATCGCTACTTTATACGCGTGCTCGCCGAAAGTTTCTTTAATTGCCATCGTTTCATATTTTTCATTCGCATCAGTACTTGTACCGTGCGCATTAATGTAATCAATATCTTCTGGCTGTAGGCCTGCATCAGCTAAAGCTTGACGCATTGCACGCACTCCGCCTTCCCCACCAGGAGCAGGCATTGTAATATGGAACGCATCTCCAGTTGCACCATAACCAGCAATTTCCGCGTAAATGTGAGCACCACGCGCTAATGCGTGCTCTAATTCTTCAAGAATTAAAATACCTGAGCCTTCACCCATTACGAAACCGCTACGGTTTTTATCAAATGGACGGCAAGCCGTTGCTGGGTCTTCATTAAATGTTAATGCTTTCGCTGAGCTAAATCCTGCGAATGCCATACTTGTTAGCGGTGCTTCTGCTCCGCCTGTAATCATTGCATCAGCATCACCACGCTGAATTGCTTTAAATGCATCACCAATTGAGTTTGCACCAGATGCACAAGCCGTTACAGAACAAGTGTTAATTCCTTTTGCTCCTGTTGCGATTGATACTTGACCTGCTGCCATATCTGGAATCATCATCGGCACGAAGAATGGGCTCACGCGGCGTGGGCCTTTCTCAGTAAAAATCTTAAATTGTTCTTCGTATGTTTCCATACCGCCAATACCAGATCCAATCCATACACCAATTCGAGGTCCGTTTTCTTCTGTAATTTCAAGCTTTGCATCTGCAACTGCCATTTTCGCTGCTGCTACTGCATATTGTGTAAAGCGATCCATACGGCGCGCTTCTTTTTTATCAATATATTTCTCGACTTCAAAGTCGTTAATTTCCGCTGCTACTTTTGCTGGAAATAGTTCTGGATCAATTCTTGTAAGTCGCCCGATTCCAGATACACCCTTTTTAATGTTTTCCCACGCTGTTTCAACATCTGTTCCGACCGGTGTAACAGCTCCTAGTCCTGTAATTACGACCCTCTTTTTTTCCATACAAAATACACTCCTTTTTTTCTCTCAGTCCTTATTTACCCCAACGAAGAGCGACTGCTCCCCATGTTAATCCGCCGCCAAAACCAACAAGTATAATTAAATCACCATCTTGAATACGTCCGTTTTGCAATTCCTCTACCATTGCAATCGGAATTGAAGAAGCTGATGTATTACCGAACTTCTCAATCGTCATACTCATTTTTTCTTGTGGTAAATTTAACCTCTCTCTTGCAGATTCCATAATACGAATGTTTGCTTGATGCGGTACTAAGAAATCCACATCTTCTTTCGTAAGACCAGCTTTATCTAAAACGCGAAGACAAGAATCACCAAGTTGACGAACGGCAAATTTAAACACTTCTCTGCCATTCATCATAACATACTCGTCTTGATAAAGGTGCTTGCCGCCACTTCCGTCTGCTCCTAATTCAAAAGATAGAACGCCTTTACCTTCTGAAACGGCTCCCATTACGACAGCACCGGCTCCGTCTCCAAATAGTACTGCTGTATTTCGATCGTTCCAGTCTACAATTTTAGATAGTTTATCACTACCAACTACTAATACGTTTTTATAAGTCCCCGTTTGAATAAATTGCTGCGCTGTAATCATTCCGTACATAAAACCAGCGCATGCTGCACCTACATCCATTGCAGCTGCATGTTTCGCTCCAATCGCTTCTTGAATGACACAAGCAACTGCTGGAAAAGCACGATCTGGTGTTACTGTTGCTACTAAAATAAGATCGATATCCTCTCCGCTAATTCCTGCATCTTCAAGTGCTTTTTTAGAAGCCTCTACGGCCATATATGAAGTATCTATTGTATCATCGGCAATGCGTCTTTCTGCAATTCCCGTTCTCGTACGAATCCATTCATCGGATGTTTCCATTATTTTCTCTAAATCGTGATTTGTGACTACTTTTTCTGGCACATATCTTCCGATCCCTAAAATGCCCACGTTCACATCGCAGCCCTCCGTTTTATATCAATTATTATGACTTGGTACTAATTTTAAAACATAAATGTATTTTTGTCTAGAATATATTTCGCATAAAACAGAAAGCTAACGTATTATTCACGTTATTTTTCATTAAAAGAAATAGAAACATACCTCTCAAATATAAAAAGACTCAAACCGCTTCTGTTCACGGTTCGAGCCTCTCTTCCATCTAAAAAGATGCTTTTTATTCTTTATCTGCTTTTCTTCTAAACTAGAGAGTTCTCCTCACTACCTTTCCTTTATCCTCTTCATATCTCCGTTTTTCCCCCAGGCGAGAATAAAAAAGGCCCTGACCGCTTCCATCCACGGTTCGGGCCTCTCTTCCATCTTAAAAAGATGCTTTTTATTCTTTATCTGCTTTCCTTCTAAACTAGAGAGTTCTCCTCACTACTTTTCCTTTATCCTCTTCATATCTCTGGTTTTCCCCCAGGCGAGAATAAAAAAGGCCCTGACCGCTTCTATCCACGGTTCGGGCCTCTCTTCCACCTTAAAAAGATGCTTTTTATTCTTTATCTGCTTTCCCGAGCTCATAAGCCTCGTTCATAACTTTCATTAACAACTCTAACACCGGCTGTGCCTTCTCCATATCAAGTGCAATTCCATTATCATCTAAAATTGCCTTTGCTTCCGGTAAATGCTTCATTGCGATTTGTAAAAACTGCATGCTTTTTTCGTTCATATTATACTCTTCCTCTCCATTAAAACTTTCACATACAATAGTGTAACACGCGTACTACCCTTCGTATAACTCTTTATATTTTTTCATGTGTGCCAGTTGCTTATTTAAACCGTATTCTAACGGAGTATTTCTTTTTATCGAAATTACTTCGATAGCCTCATCTCTTACTTCGCTATTATTTTTATTTACTTTATCATCCGCGCGTAAAAGATTCATGCCTTTTTCCCATAATGACTGTTTACCACTAAGTAAATTGTATATACCAAGATGCGCCCCGTTCGTTCCATGTTCCCATAAGTATTCACATACATCTTCAACGTAAAGTAAATCATTCCCCTTTTCCTCAATCGTACAACGGCACTCTTTTTCAACTAATTCTGATAAAATAAGCTGATGAAACATCATAAAGGACGGTTGCCACGGTCCATATAATGTTGGAACTCGAAATACACTATATTGTAAATTCCCTTTTTTCAATCCTTCTTCTACTTTCAAAAATAGGCGCTTATTTTCGGATTCATCTGTACTTCCTACTTCAATAGAAGAAATTAAATTTAACTTCACTTTTTGTTCTTCACACATTCTTATAATTCGCTTTAAATATTGTAATATGACTCTTTCATTCCGAAATCCACTTTGCTGATTTGGCTCATATAAGCAAAAGTAAACAGTATCGAATCTCTCTTCCTCAACCGATCTCCATCCATCTTCATCTCTTATCGAATAATACGTAAATAACGCATTTCGCCCAATTAATAATAACTTCTCTTCATTAATTTTGGTCATACTATCGAATTCATCAAAATCAAGACCATAGACTTCCACTTCTTCTGCAATCATTTTATTTACAAGGTGATAACCTACAAACGTAAGTGCACCTATTATCAGCACGCGTTCCATACCACCAACCCTTTCCCTCTGAAACAAATAGCTCCTCATTTATGTATATGGGAGCTTCATAATTCTTCTTCATATTTTTTAAAGAAATCGGTCGTTTGCCTAACCATTTTATATTTCACATCTTGCAGATGGAACAAGACAGAAGTATCACATTGATTTAGTTGCCTCATTTTCTCATATCTACGCAACTGCTGTTTTCTTCCTCTTTTTTCTTGTGTTGATACGAAAATTTTGACAGGTACACAAGATGGAAGAAGCGTAAATGATTTCTTATTTATTTTTAATTCTAATTCTTCTTCTTTGGAATCATACGCCAAACTTAATTCCTTCACCAGTCTCTTGTAAAAAAACTTATGCTCTTTCTCAAACTCCACATATTCTGGTAAATCTAAACACGGATTTAACATAATGACAGAGCGTATACACTCAGGATATTTGTTCATCATTTCAAGTGCTACAAGTGCTCCCATACCATCTGCCATAATGTGCATTTTCGCATTCAATGTCTCTTTTCTCAACACAACGTCATATAAACGTTTTGCTAGACGAACAGATTGGTCGTTTCCCCAATGTCTTCCGTATAAATTAGAAGAAAAGACAGTGTAGCCTTGCTCAATAAGGCCATGTAAAAAATAAGATCTACCCGCATGCTGTGTCCATAAACTTGTACCATTCTCAATAAAGTAGTTGTAATCACCAAGAAGCATTACAGAAAATCCATTTGGCTTCTCCGGTAAATAAATGACACATGGTTCTTTTTCTAAGTAAAAAAAACGTTCCGTAATACTCATTTTTCCCCCGCCTTATTTTCTAAACATATAAAACCACTCTTTTATAATGTATGAACGGAATGCAAATTTGCGTTGAAAAATCTACAAATATTTTTCTATATTCTTTTTTCAATTGTGTTACAATAAGGACAGATTGAACGAATAGAGGTGTAAAATATGCGTTTCATTTGGGCATTAATTTGGTCGTTCTTACTTGTACATATGATGAGCTATGTAATCGGCTCTATGACTGGTGGTACATACGACTTTAACCAAGCGTCTATTTTCTCAGTTGTTCTTGCTGTGTTAGTACTCGCAATTTCAGCTGCAATTCCAAACGAGCCAGTAGAACAACACTAAAAAAAAGAGTCCGGATTTTATCCGAACTCTTTTTTTATTTTTATTTCACATGAACGACTAATTCGTTATTTTCTACATCAACAACTACGTGACTATTGTCAGTAATTGTTCCTGCAATTAATTCTCGTGCTAATTTCGTTTCCACTTGACGTTGTACGTATCGTTTTAATGGACGAGCTCCGTACATTGGGTCGAAACCAGCTTCCACAACAAATTCTTTTGCTGCATCTGTTAATTCTACTGTAATGTGACGGTCAGCTAGACGACCTTGTAGTTCTTTTACAATTTTATCAACAATGCTTTTAATTTCATTCGTTGTAAGAGGTTTGAATAAAATAATTTCATCAACACGGTTTAAAAATTCAGGGCGGAAATGTCCTCTTAATTGTCCCATTACAAGGTCTCTTGATTCCTCTTTAATCGAACCATCTTCTTCTAATCCATCTAGTAAATGAGCAGATCCGATATTTGAAGTCATAATAATAACTGTATTTTTAAAGTCCACTGTACGACCTTGCGAATCTGTAATGCGCCCATCATCTAACATTTGTAATAAAATGTTGAATACTTCTGGATGTGCTTTTTCAATTTCATCTAATAAAACAACGGAATATGGTTTACGTCTTACCGCTTCAGTTAATTGACCACCTTCCTCATATCCTACATATCCAGGAGGTGCACCAATTAAGCGTGACACTGCGTGTTTCTCCATATACTCAGACATGTCAATGCGAATCATTTGCTCTTCACTATCGAATAAAGACTGGGCTAGCGTTTTTGCAAGTTCTGTTTTACCAACACCTGTTGGTCCTAAGAAGATGAAAGAACCAATCGGGCGGTTCGGATCTTTAATACCAGCGCGAGCACGAAGAACTGCGTCTGACACTAAGCTTACTGCTTCCTCTTGTCCGATGACACGCTCTGATAAGATTTGCTCTAAGCGTAATAATTTCTCGCGTTCACCTTCCACGAGTTTCGCAACAGGAATACCAGTCCAGCGTGAAACAATATCTGCAATTTCTTCTTCACTTACTTCCTCACGTAATAAACGATTTTCTTGTTTATTATGCGCGCCCATTTCTTCCGCTTCTTTTAACTCTTTTTCAATTGCTGGAATTTTTCCGTGACGAAGTTCGGCTGCTTTATTTAAATCGTAATTACCTTCTGCTTCTTCTAATTCACGACGCAGACGTTCTAAATGTTCACGTAAGTCACGAACTTTGTGAATTTCTTCTTTTTCT
The DNA here is from genome assembly GCF_009183805.1 of Bacillus sp. B2-WWTP-C-10-Post-4. Taxonomy (NCBI): domain Bacteria; kingdom Bacillati; phylum Bacillota; class Bacilli; order Caryophanales; family Bacillaceae; genus Bacillus; species Bacillus sp. B2-WWTP-C-10-Post-4. The sequence continues at coordinate 85,023 of NZ_WEII01000004.1, forward strand.
TTCTCCCATTTCGCTCTCATACCACTTGCAACTTCTTTTAAATCCGATAATTCACGTTGCAATGTTTTTAGACGCTCTTGGCTACCACGATCCGTTTCTTTTCCAAGAGCCGCTTCTTCAATTTCCAGCTGCATAATGCGGCGCGTTACTTCATCTAATTCTGTTGGCATAGAATCGATTTCTGTACGAATTGTTGCACACGCTTCATCAACAAGGTCAATTGCTTTATCAGGTAAGAATCGATCTGAAATATATCGATCTGATAAAACTGACGCTGCTACAATCGCACGGTCATGAATATTTACACCGTGATAAATTTCAAAGCGTTCTTTTAATCCACGTAAAATTGAAATTGTATCTTCAACAGTTGGTTCTTCTGCTAATACTTGTTGGAAACGTCTTTCTAGCGCTGGATCTTTCTCAATATATTTGCGATATTCATCGAGCGTCGTCGCCCCGATACAATGCAGTTCACCACGCGCAAGCATCGGTTTTAACATATTTCCTGCATCCATGGCTCCTTCTGTTTTACCAGCTCCAACTATTGTATGAAGTTCATCAATGAATAATAAAATGCGTCCTTCACTCTTTTTAATTTCATTTAATACAGCTTGCAGACGTTCTTCGAACTCACCACGGAATTTCGCACCTGCTACGAGTGCACTCATATCTAACGCAAAAATCGTTCTATCTTTCAATCCTTCAGGTACATCCTTTTTCACAATACGCTGTGCTAATCCTTCAACGATTGCTGTTTTACCAACACCTGGCTCCCCAATTAAAACCGGATTGTTTTTCGTTTTACGTGAAAGAATACGGATTACACGTCGTATTTCACTATCACGGCCGATTACAGGATCGATTTTCCCTGCTCTCACTTCCGCCACTAAATCACGGCCATATTTTTCTAACGCTTCATAAGTTGCTTCTGGATTTTGACTAGTCACTCTTTGATTCCCCCGAACTGTCATTAAAGACTGTAATAAGTTATCTTTCGTAATATGCAATCTTGTAAATAATTGATTTATATCGCCTTTTTCTTCAGAAAAAGCAAGCAATACATGTTCTACTGAAATGTAATCATCCTGCAGTTTTTCTGCTTCTTTCCCTGCTCTTACAAGCAGTTGTTGCAGAGCGCTCGTTACATACAATTTTCCAACTTCTGCACCGCTCCCCGTTACAGAAGGTTTCTTTTTAATTAAACTTTCTGCACCTTGCTTTAATGCTTCTATATCAACATTCATTTTTTGAAATATACGTACTGCTAATCCATCTTGCTCTTCTAATAATGCAAGTAATAGATGAACAGTATCCACCTCTTGGTGATGATGAGATACCGCTAAAGATTGGGCACTCATAATCGCCTCTTGTGTTTTTGTTGTCATTTGATTTAAGTCCATCTTTACAGCCCTCCAAAAGTTTGACTTTCTTTGACCTTTGATTTGATTATACGCCAACTGACTTTTTTATACAATAATTTTACCTATGTATTTTCAAACTTATTATTTGAAAAAGAAAAAGAGAGCATTCATTATACTGCTAAAAAATACGGTAAATGAAATTACAATGTATAACGACAAAAAAGCCGCAATAATGATTGCGGCTTCTGTTACGGTTTTCTTTTATATGTCCACTGGCGGTTATGATTCGTGTTATCCGGAAACTTTTCACCGGCAGTTAATTTCACCATTTGCGGATCTTTCACCATACTTCCCGTTTCACCAATTTCTACGTAAATGCCATCATTCGGCGCTTTTTGTCCAGAACGAAACCTGCGATTTTGTCCCATCTTCATTCTCCTTCCATGACGTCTTGCCTCATTAGTATATCCATTTTAAAAGAAAGCTTTTCTGTCATGTTTAGGAAACAGTACTACATCTCATTCTTGTACATATATATGAATGACACAAGCGTAAGCAGGGATTTCTTTCCTACTTGTAGAAAAAAAAGAAACCAACCTACTCTAGGCTAGTTTCAAAGGAGAGTCAAACATATACGAGAAGATTACATGTTCATTATATGCCTCATCACACGAGCAATGTAACCCTTTTCACAATTTGTACATAATGAAAGAAACATTGTTTGAACTTTCTAAAAAGATGTTGACTTTTCTTAATTTCCAACGATAAATAGTAGACACCACAGCACTTTGAGACGTAAGATGGATATATAGTGAAATTTCCATCTATGGTGATTCCACCGAGTCTAACCTCTTATTTCTGCATATTAAAAACGGAAATACAGATAGATACAAAAAAATTATTATAAGAGGTGAAATTATGAACAAACAACATTTAATCGCATTAGACTTAGACGGCACTTTATTAACAGACAACAAAATAATTTCCACTCGAACGAAACATACAATTGCAAAAGCAAAGGAACAGGGACATATTGTTGTTATTTCAACAGGACGTCCATTCCGTGCTAGTTACGATTACTATAAAGAACTTGATCTTAACACACCTATCGTAAACTTTAACGGCGCTTACGTACATCATCCTCTTGATTCAAACTGGGGAACACATCACTCTCCTCTTGAGCTAGCAACAGCGCAAGAAATTGTCCGAGCTTGCTTTGATTTTGGCGTAAAAAATATATACGCGGAAGTAATGGACGATGTGTATGTTCGTGAAATTGATGAAGATAAAAAACATATTTTCGAATTCGGCTCTCCTAAGATTTTTACCGGAGACTTATTAAATATTTTAAACGATCATCCAACTTGCTTATTAATTGACGCACATGACGAGCATTCTACTGCAATTCGTCAACATTTAACGGATATGCATGCGGAAGTAATCGACCATAGAAAATGGGGCGCACCTTGGCCGATTATTGAAATTGTGAAAAGCGGATTAAATAAAGCAGTTGGATTACAAAAAATTTCTAGTCATTACAACATTCCACAAGAGCGAATTATCGCTTTCGGTGATGAAGATAATGATTTTGAAATGATTGAATTTGCTGGTCACGGCATCGCAATGGGAAATGCCATCCCTGAATTAAAATCACTCGCAAACCATACGACGTTAACGAACGAAGAAGATGGTATTGCTTTATATTTAGAAGAGGTTCTTGGGTTGTAATCTAAAAATTCCCTACTTATAGTTTCCTGCCAAATGTCCATACTATAAGTAGACGCATGAGACATTGCGTCGATTGTTTTCAGCTAAATAAAGGGGGTTTTTCGAATGGGTAAAAAGAACAAATCAAAACGTTTTATCCAACAAGGAGCCGATGCTGTTATGAAGCATGATGCAAGATTCCCGTACAGAGGTACATTAGCTGAGGCAGAAAAAGCAAGAAGTAACTCTTCTTTTGGAGGGGTTTAAATGGGGAACTTACTATTCCAACAAGCTAGAGATGCTGTTGAAAATGCCGTATCTTGTTCAAGCGGTACTGAGCAACAAGATCTCGTGTATAGAGCAAAAAATGCTTTGCAATCCGCTTACGCAAACTCTTCAACTGCTGAAAAAGTTCAGCTCCGTGAAATGCAAGAGCAATTGCAAAACATCACGAATTTACATTAAAAAAGAGGACCAACTTTGGTCCTCTTTAATCTTTCCGAAACAATCCGAACACCCCAACTGTTTGCAGTATATTTGTAAATGCACCTGGGTCCACTTGTTTAATAATCCTCTCTAATTCGTATAACTCGTAACGGGTAATAACCATCATTAACATTTCTTTATTTTCATTCGTATAAGCACCTGTTGCTGGTATCGTTGTAATCCCTCTTACTAATCGCGAGTGAATCGCCTTTCTTACGTCTGCCCCATTCTTCGTAACAATTAATGCTGTAATCTTTACATGACGAGTATGAATTGCATCAATAATTCTCGTTGATACATATAAAGTCACTAGCGTATACAACGCTTTTTCCCATCCATATACATAGCCAGCAGCGATAATGATAATTGCATTAAAAAAGAAAAAGTATGTACCGACAGGCTTATCTTTTATTTTTGATAAAATCATGGCGATAATATCTAATCCACCTGTAGAAGCACCCCACTTTAAAGCAATCCCTACTCCAATTGCCGAAATAATCCCGCCAAAAATCGCATTTAATATGATATCATTCGAAACCGCTCTAACAGGGATGATCTCTAGAAACAAAGTCATAAATATAACACAAAGAAAACTGAAAAAGGTGAAGGCCTTTCCAACCTTTTTCCACGCTAAAATAACGACAGGAATATTAAATAAGCTAAACAATACTCCCGTAGATATGTGAATCGATAAAAAATCACCTAATATTTGTGATAATAATTGAGACAATCCAGCAAAGCCGCTCGCATACACTTTTGCTGGCGTTAAAAATAAATTCATCCCAATCGCGTTTAATAAACCTGCGATGATTACAACGATTAACTTCTTTATAAGTTCAGTATAATTCAACTTCAAATCCATTTCGAATCCACCTTTACTCTTCATAAATGCACCGCTATACATAGTCTTTACGAAAAAGGAAATGATAAACGTACAACGTTTAGAAATGGAGTTGATACATATGCCACATACGAGTGATAACGACAAAAAAGCACGCGATAATAACGCAAAACGCACACAAAAAAATGAGCAAGAGCAAAAAAATATTCAGCAAGGTAAACGTGCATACTCTAAAAAGACCGATCACCTTTGATTCCATCGTACATCAACAATTATGTTGATGTACTTTTTTACATTTTAAAGGAAAAAAACATTAAAAATTCACTTCATGTTCACTTCTATATTCTACAATAGCGATAACATATTCGGATGAGGTGTTGGCATGAGAGGGAAACATATTTTCATTATTACTGCACTAATAAGTATATTGATGCTATCTGCTTGCGAACAAAAAAATGGCTCAGCTACAGTCGCTACAGCAACAGACTCGACCATTACAAAGGATAACTTCGAAAAACAATTGAAAGATCGTTACGGAAAAGACATGCTATACGAAATGATGGCACAAGACGTCATCACAAAAAAATATAAAGTACCTGATGAAGAGGTAAATAAAGAAGTAGAAAAAGTAAAAAAACAATATGGAGATCAATTCAAAAAAGTATTAGAAAATAATGGTTTAAAAGATGAAGAGGATTTTAAAAATCAAATTAAGTTCAAACTTGCTATGAATGAAGCGATTAAGAAAAGCATTACAGAGAAAGACGTAAAAGACCACTATAAGCCAGAAATTAAAGCGAGTCACATTTTAGTAAGTGACGAAAATGAAGCGAAAGAAATAAAGAGTAAACTAGATGCTGGTGCTTCATTTGAAGAATTAGCAAAACAAGAATCACAAGATCTACTATCAAAAGATAAAGGCGGAGACCTTGGATACTTCAATTCAGGTACAATGGCTCCTGAATTCGAAACGGCTGCCTACAAACTAAATGTTGGACAAATTAGCAATCCCGTAAAATCATCAAACGGTTATCACGTTATTAAATTAACTGATAAAAAAGATTTAAAACCTTACGATGAAGTAAAAAACTCTATTCGCAAAAACTTAGAGGAAGAACGTACTGCTGATCCTGTATTCAGCAAAAAATTGTTACAAGAGGAATTAAAAAAGGCAAATATTAAAATAAATGATAGTGATTTGAAAGATACATTTACTCTTGTTTCTCCGCAAGGAAATTAAAAAAAGCACACCCTTATCTTTTTAGATAAGGGTGTGCTTTTTAATCTTTCATCAATATTTCCAACTTTTTCTTCAAGCTTTTGTAATGCCAATTGATGTGATCTAATTCTATCTCCACTTCAATTAGCGCATCTATTAATTCTTCTTTAGACTGTTGTGAGTTCATAATATTTTCAAGTAATTGTTCGAATCTTTCAGTGCTCTCATATATATCATGTAAATCAACTGCTGCTATTTCGTGTTCTTTTTCAAGGGATAATACCGAGAGACTCTTTATCAATTGTTCCAGTACATTATCTTGCATTTTCGTACCTCTCTTTCAATATCTCATCATCATAAGAAATTATAAGATATACTGCGTTATAAAATTTCATATACACACCTTTTCGTCAAAGCGTATTACCCACACTTATTTTTGTTTAATAACTCAGATATCTAATCCCGGATAGCCCCTAAATATTAGGGCATTCATTCAAGCCCATTGCTAATTATCATACTTCCAATTATCCATAAAGTTTCTATTTCACGGATGCTCTCTAGTTTCTTTATACTCATCAATAATATAGTAGCCTGCCTCTCATATCCAATTCTCGTTAGTCTTATATCATTAATCCATTGAAAATAATGTGTTAGTTCATGCGCAATAGTAAACAAATATCCTCCCAAAGCGTCATCTTTCCCTCTTTTCTCTAGCTCATCGTAATAATCTCCTGTCGAAATACGAATATACGGCTCATCATTTCGATCAAATGGTTCAAAGAAAGTACCATAGACCAACTCACCATCCATCGCCTTTATTTTATATGAAGATTTCACATAAATAGGTACTCTAATTGGAAAAAAATATTCTCGGCGTATCCATTTACAAAACTCTTTAATCGCTCTTCTCACTTCATGATCAACATCTTTATCGAATTTTACTCGTAGTCCCATGCGATGACTCTTCTCTTCTAGATTATAATATTTCCGCCAATTTGTTAGTATCCAAATATGCATATAATCATCCTAATTATTTTATATTTTTAATACTGTCAGCGTTGTAAAAATTCAAAACACAGTGTAAAAGCTATCACAATTTTATACATAAAATGAAACTTTAATCAGTGATGATCTTACTGCCCGGCAAATAGCAGGATAGGCAGTACAAACACTGCGATAAATCTCTTATATTCTTTTAGCCTTTTTAATGAATCACATAAGAAATACTACAATCAAAATCTCACTTAAAAAACTACATAATAATTAACCATATATTTTTAAAACTTTATAACATACCTCTTCTATAACTTTAGTTTCCATCCTGCCTACTTCTTTCACAATATCTACCTTATAGAGCGAATACATTATTAAAAATAAAAAGAACTATCCCTTCTCTTAAAAATTCAGAGAAAGAATAGTTCTTTTTTCATCCACCTTATTTCTTAAAGTACGTCCAACCTTCTTCTTGGTAAACCTTTTCTTCTTTCATCAACTTACCAAGTGCGCGCTTAAATGCAGCTTTACTCATGTTAAAGCGTTCTTTAATATCTTCTGGATGGCTCTTATCCCAAAACGGCATTGCTCCGCCTCGTTCTTCCATATATGCATAAATTACTGCAGCATCGTCTTCCATTCCTTCTTCTTTACGAGGAAGAAGTGAAATGTTAATTGTACCGTCATCTTTTACGTCAATAATACGGCCCGTTACACGCTGACCGATGCGGACTTGTTCTTTTCTTTCTGTATGGTGTAGGAAAGCACGGAAATGCTCATCCGTTAGTATGAATGAACCAACTTGAAGTGAACGATATACACGTCCGTTTACGTTTTTATTACGCATAGATGGCGTTGCATCTACGATAATTTCTTGCATATCACTGTCTCTCGCTGGAAGAGCAATTAAACGATCACGATTCGTTAATTTTAACGTACAATATAATTCGTCGCCTACTTCTGGCCATACCGGCATATAAATCGGGAACTCATCAGCTGGAATTAGTATATCTTTTGACACACCAATATCAACAAACACACCTAAACTAGGAATAACTTCTACAACCTTTACCCAGTTCCAATCATAAGTTGTAATAATTGGTTCCTTCATTGTTGCTGAAATACGATTTTGGTGATCAAGGTATAAGAATACATCAATCGTATCGCCTTCTTCAATTTCTCCAGCCACTTCGTTTTTATGTAGGAAAATTTCTTCTTCTTCATTCCCAACCATATATCCGATTTCCGTTTCGCGTAAAACAGTTACCTGTTCAATCGATCCTATTTGCAAATACATATTTTTTAATTCCCTTCTATATATATAAAATTATCTTTTTTATCATTCCAAACAAAAGTTAATTATAACATGATTTTTCCTATATTTGTCCAACTGCCCAAAATTCACTATAATAAAATGAGGTTACATGAATATAAGTACGAAAACACTTAAGTCTAGACTCGTTTTCAGCTATACTTTAGTATGTACAGTACATAAAAAGATTAGAAATTTATTTGGAGGTGCTAACTATGGCAAAAGATAGTTCTTTTGACATCGTTTCGAAAGTAGAATTACCTGAAGTAACAAACGCAATTAATATCGCATTAAAAGAAATCCAAAACCGATATGACTTTAAAGGAAGTAAAAGTGATATTAAATTAGAAAAAGAAGTACTTGTTTTAACTTCTGATGACGAGTTTAAATTAGAGCAAGTAAAAGACGTTCTTATCTCTAAACTTGTAAAACGTAACGTTCCAATTAAGAACTTAGATTACGGAAAAGTTGAAGCTGCAACTGGCAACACTGTTCGCCAACGCGCAACACTTCAACAAGGTATCGATAAAGATAACGCGAAAAAAATTAACAACATCATTAAAGAAATGAAATTAAAAGTAAAAACACAAGTACAAGATGATCAAGTACGTGTTACAGCAAAAAGCCGTGATGACTTACAAGCAGTAATCGCAGCTGTTCGTAGCGCTGATTTACCAATCGACGTACAGTTCATTAACTACCGCTAAAAAGAAAACTCCTCTTAATTAGAGGAGTTTTCTTTTTTGTCTTGTAGAGACAATATTACGAGAACAAACTATAGAAAAAGGTATATGCGGTGAAAATCGCTAAGTGAACAGGGTCTAACCATACGCATACTTTACAAGTGACCGTATGATTAAACTAGGCCTTATTGTAGAATTTGTTTTATACATGTATTTAGCAGACCTTATTGAAAATAAGAAAAAGACACCTCAAGACGTTTCCCCCTTCGATTTGAATTACTTTTCTTAGTAACTACACCCTAGACCAAAGTCATCTTAAAAATCGCTGCAACTCATAATTCCCCCCCGCCAAAACGTAACAATTTATGAGTATAAGAATATTTCCCAACCTTTAATGTATTGTAAAATTAATAAGGAACTTAAAAAATGTTAATTAAAAAAGAGTTAGAAGTGGTTATATGAAGAAATTAATACTATGGTTTTTATTGGCCACATTCTCCCTAAATACTGTAGGATGTTCTAATAATGCGAATTCACTAACGGATAAGTCTAACTGTATCAACAAAGCTTGGTACAAAAAAACTATGTCATGTAATCATTTAAAAAAACATTAAATAGTTAATGATAAAAGTCATAAAAAAAGACACCTCAAAGCGCCTTCCTCCGACTTGAACCATCTTAATTTCAATCATATTTGGATGGAGTTAAAAAGAAGCATAAATTTTTAATAAAGATGCAACTATTGTTTATTTCAAAGGCCTTTCTCTATCCGTATGGACACAAAAACAGGTTAGGAAGATGGCTTTTTCTCCCTAACCTGAAATCCCCCTCTCATTAGAGAAGTTTTCATTCTCACATCGTTCCTCTTAAGAAATTTCATATCAACAGAATAAATACTATCGCGCCACCGAACAAACTTACATATACAATAAGAAGACATGAACATAGAGCCAGCAACTTCTCATCTACGCTTCCTTTTAACTGCAATTAAAAACGAAATAAATAATACATTCACCCCAACGATTAAGGAGATAAATAACCAATTCACACCTGTTTCTCCTTTAACTTTATACACGTTTGATTCTTCACGCTTTAAAACGAGATAAAATTTTCCGTTTTCCTCTCTTATAATTTCATCCTGCAACAATCCTCTTAACTCTTGTTTTTCACCAATTACACTTGCAGGTAAGGAGACTTTTTGTGTTTCTTTCGTATTATTAATTGCTACTAAAGTTACTTCATCTTTATATTTTCGTTTTAGTATGCTCATCCCGCTCTTATCATACAGAAGCTCAAACGTACCGCGTCGTAAAGACGGTCTCGCTTGCCTAAGTTCACCTAGTTTTGCTATGTGTTGCATAAACTTTTCGTCTGACTTAAAATCCATTAATCGTCTATTATCGGGTACACTTCCTCCATCTAATGCAATTTCAGTTCCGTAATAAAAATTCGGAATTCCAGGTGATGTTAACAAATAAGTAAGCGCCAGTTTTAAACGTGATGGCGGATAATACATATTTTCTTTTGCAATACGCGCATATCTTTTTGTTTCTTGATTATCTAAGAACGTAACAAATTCTCCTTCTTTTTTACTCACATCGTATAACGATTTCACCGATACATCTGCTTTAGAAAACGATTCTACTATTTTTTCGTTGTATTCGCTATCCTCCTTTGTCATAATACGAAAATCTTTCTTTATCACTTGCATATCTTTTTGCGCGTTATCCCAAAAGGAACGCGGCTTTTTTTCACTATGTATAACATAACTTCCGTCTAAATCAACTTCTTTTATCCACCATTTCATTGCGTCAATTACCTGTCGTTCGTTTTCTCCAAGCGGAAATTGAAATACAACTTTCATTCCTTTTGCATGAACTTCTTTTACAAGTTCTTTCACATCATTGTCTGTCCCGAAATGTTCATTTACCTTTTTAAAATTTCGCACGTCTAATCCATCGTACTTTCCACTTTCAAAAAGCGGCGAAAGCATAACGGTAGTAAAACCCATTTCTTTTATGTAATCCAACCTTTTTATAATTCCTCTTATATCCCCTCCTTGATACCCTTCTAAATTACCAACTTCTAACTGTTTGTCATTTTTCGGTTCTCCATTATTGAAGCGATCAATCATAATGGAGTATATAACTTCATCTTTCCACTCTCTTTTTTCGTCTGCAAAAGTATGTATTGGTACAAACAAAACAACAGCTAAGCAAAAACAAATGAATAGTTTCCTAGTCCGTATTTTTCCCACACGCATCCCCCAAGCTTTTTAATTGTAAGAATATTATACCAATTATCCGAATGAAACGCATATGTCGATTTTAATCCTCACAAAATAATTCATGTTAGGTTTCATGACATCATGTATATAATTTTCTGAATTTTTAGTTGATTTTTAGTTTAATTTCGAATATGATATGAAACATAACAAAACGATGTTGTTTTTTCTAACATCATAGGAGGAGAGCTCATGAATATGGGGGATACAGTTTTTATGTTTGTGACGACAGTAATGGTCATGTTGATGACACCAGGATTGGCACTTTTTTATGGAGGTATGGTTCGCAGCAAAAATGTACTCAGTACAACGATGCATAGTTATAGTGCAATGGCTATCGTTTCGATTCAATGGATTGTTATCGGCTATTCTTTATCATTCGGACCAGATTGGCACGGGCTTATCGGTACACTTGATTGGTTCGGTCTAAACGGAGTTACCTACGCACCAAATCCAGACTACTCATCTACTATTCCTCACAATTTATTCATGATGTTTCAACTCATGTTCGCCATTTTAACTCCAGCTTTAATTTCAGGTGCATTTGCTGAAAGAATGCGATTTTCTGCCTTTCTTATTTTTATCCTTCTATGGACAACGATCGTTTACAATCCTGTCGCTCATTGGGTATGGGGCGTCGGCGGTTGGCTAAGGGAACTTGGTGCACTAGACTTCGCTGGCGGAAACGTCGTTCACATCACTTCCGGAGTTGCTGGTCTTGTATTAGCTATTTTCCTTGGAAAACGAAAAAACATAAATGGTTCTTCTCCTCATCATTTGCCATTTACAATGTTAGGCGCAGGCTTATTATGGTTTGGCTGGTTCGGTTTTAACGTCGGAAGCGCATTATCTTTAAATGATGTAGCTTTAACTGCATTTATTAATACAAATATAGCCGCTGCTGCCTCAGCATTAACTTGGATGCTTTCAGAGTGGTTCTTCCAATCAAAACCGACTGCGATGGGAGCTGCTTGCGGAGTTGTTTCTGGTCTAGTCGCTATTACACCAGCTTGCGGGTTCGTTACACCTTTCTCAGCTCTTTTTATCGGAGCAATTGGTGGTATATTATGCTTTGGCGCCGTTTTCTTCTTAAAAACAAAATTCGGTTATGACGATACACTTGATGCCTTTGGATGCCACGGCATCGGAGGAACTTGGGGCGGTATTGCAACAGGACTATTTGCAACTACTGCCGTAAACGGCGATGGCGCTAACGGATTATTTTACGGAAACGCCTCGCTGCTGTTGAAACAACTTGTAGCGATCGGCGCAACATATGCGTTCACAATTATAATGACGTATGCCATTATTAAAGCAATCAACTTCTTCCTCCCTGTCCGGGTAGATGAGCACGAGGAACATATGGGACTTGATATTTCGATGCATGGTGAGAAAGCTTATGAACATGCAGAGCGAGCAAACTAAAAAAGAGATGCAATCTATTAGTAATAGATTGCATCTCTTTTTTGCGCACCGGGCAACATACCCCACCTAGTATAACCGGAAATATATTAACGGTTTTTTGGATATATCAACGATTTTTCAAATATATCGATTGTTTCTTTCAATATATCAACGGTTCGACACAACATATCGATTTACCAACAAATTCCGGCATGTTTTACATGCGAAATACCCCACATAACTTTATACAAAAAAGACGACCGAAGCCCGGTCGTCTTTTCCTATTTATTTCGGAGCATTTCCTACATATTGCGTAATATCAACATTTAATGCCTGCGCTAAACGCATACCGTATTCTTGATCTGCACGGAAGAAGTTACAAACAGCTAATAATTTTGTGCGTTCATTTACGTCTTTTAGATCATTTGTTAAGTTTGCAATTAAGTTATCTTGCTCTTCTTTAGAGAACGAACGGTAACGCTCACCTGCTTGTTTGAAGTCATTTGGTTTCTCAATTTTTTCACGAGATACATAGCCTTCTACTTTCATAGTTGAATCGCGGTAAGCTTTGTCTTCAACTGGATTCTCTGCATGACGACTCGGTTCGTAGTTGATTGTAGATGGGTTTTGATTCACTTGCATCGCACCATCACGTTGTTGATTCTGAACAGCTGCGTATGGGCAGTTTACAGGAATTTGTAAGTAATTTGCACCAAGACGATAACGCTGTGTATCTGGGTAAGAGAATAAACGACCTTGTAATAATTTATCTTCCGATGGCTCAATACCATTTACAGTTGCACTTGGAGAGAACGCTACTTGCTCTACTTCTGCAAAGAAGTTTTTCGGATTACGATTTAACGTCATTGTCCCTACTTCCATTAATGGGAAGCGATCTTCTGGCCATACTTTCGTTGGATCTAGTGGATCAAAGTCTAAAGAGTCCATTTCATCTAATTGCATAACTTGTACGTGTAAATCCCATTTTGGGTAATTTCCTTTTTCGATTGCATCGAACAAGTCACGAGTTGCATGATTGAAGTCTTTCCCTTGTACTTCTTGCACTTCTTTCGCATTTAAGTTACGTACACCTTGCTGTGGTTTCCAGTGGTATTTAATATAAACAATTTTGCCTTCTTCATTAATCCATTTAAATGAATGGACGCCGAAACCTTCCATTTCACGATAGCTTGCTGGTGTACCGTAATCAGAAAATACCCATGTCATCATATGTGTAGATTCTGGACTTAACGTCATGAAATCCCAATAACGATCTGGCGTTTGAATATTCGTATCAGGTGCTGGTTTTAAGGAATGTACCATATCAGGGAATTTAATTGCATCACGAATGAAGAAAACTGGTAAATGATTACCTACGATATCGTAGTTTCCTTCTTCTGTATAAAATTTAACAGCAAACCCACGTGGGTCACGTGCTGTTTCAGGAGAACCTTGACCATGAATAACCGTTGAAAAACGAACAAATACAGGCGTTTCAGTTCCTTCATTTTGTAAAAATGCTGCTTTCGTATATTGCTTCATACTATTTTTCGTTACGAATACACCGTGAGCACCTGCACCACGTGCATGCACAACACGCTCCGGAATACGTTCACGATCAAAGTGCGCAAGTTTTTCTACTAAATGATAGTCTTCTAATAATACTGGTCCACGACGACCAGCTGTACGAGAATTTTGGTTGTCTCCAACTGGAGCACCTTGGTTTGTTGTTAAGCGATTATTTGGATTCATCTAGGGGGATCCTCCTCTTTCTTTCGTAGTAATCATTATTTATTTAAAATTATTATAAATTAATTATTATTCAAAACTAAATCTTTGTCAACTATTTCCTTCACTTTTTTGGAAACAATTTCAGCCAAACAGTCGATAAATGCAGATTGTGCATTCGGCATATTTGGTCTGAAATATTTGGCATTTAATTCATCCGTTACAACTTTACATTCATAATCGTTGTCATATAAAACTTCTAAATGCTCCGCTACAAAACCAACTGGGCAATATACGAAAGATCCGTACCCATGCTCTTCATATAAATCTTTCGTTAAATCTTGCACATCTGGACCAATCCACGGATCTGGAGTATTCCCAGCACTTTGCCAACCGATTGTATAGTTTTGAATATTTGCAGCTTCTGCAATTAAATCTGCCGTATGCTTTAGTTGTTCTACATATGGGTCTCCTGTTGCAATAATTTTTTCTGGCAAACTATGCGCTGAAAAAATTACGACTGCTTTCTCTTTATTATCAATTTCTGTAAACGTCTCTTTTATTTGGTCTGCCCAATACGAAATAAATTTCGGTTCATCATACCATTGTTCAATTGGTTCAATAACAGGACCACCAATTTCTTGCGAAAGACGAATAGCACGGTCATTATACGCTTTAATGCTAAATGTAGAGTAATGTGGCGCTAATACGATACTAATCGCTTGCTCAATCCTATCACGCTTCATTTCTTCTACCGCATCTTCTATAAATGGTGCAATATGTTTTAAACCTAAGTAACAAGTAAATTCATACTCTGTAAATATGTTATTCATTGAATCTGTTAATTTATGCGCCTGTTCTTTCGTAATTTTTGCAAGCGGCGAAATTCCACCAATCGCTTTATAGCGCTCGATTAAATCTTGGAGTGCCTCTTTGGAAGGTTTACGACCGTGGCGAATATGTGTGTAGTACACTTCTACATCATCTAATGATTCTGGCGTTCCATACGCCATTACGAGTAAACCTATTTTTTTCTTTGTCATCTATATAACACCTCAATTTTATAAATGAGAATCTTTTTCAAGAGCATTTGTTTCCAATTATAGCAAACAATAATAAGTACGTAAAGATAATTATTCTAAATAAGTATTTTTTCTAATATGATTTTTAATTTCATTTGACAATTTCTTTAATAAAAAGCGACTTACATAAAAGTAAGTCGCTTTTCCCTTATTCCTTAATATTTACCCCATACTCTTTAAACCAAACGTGAATTTGTGCTAAATGAGCTAAAAGTTGAGGACCTGTCATTAATTGCCCGAACCAAGGTGATTGAAATGCACTGCCGCCAGACTGAATCAATCCGCTCAACTGCTCTTTATCAAATAGTTCGTGTAAAATTGAACCTTTATCTGTTAATAAATCTTGCAGCCATACTGTGACTGCTTTCGTATAGTGCGGATTATGCGTTTTCGGATACGGGCTCTTCTTTCTATATAAGATGTCATGCGGAAGCACATCTTCTAACGCTTTACGTAATAGACCTTTTTCGCGGTTTTTATACATTTTCATTTCCCAAGGAATATTCCACGCATATTCGACAAGACGATGATCTGCAAATGGAACACGTACTTCTAAGCTTGCCCCCATACTCATGCGGTCTTTTCTGTCTAATAATGTTGTCATAAACCATACCATATTTAAATAAAATAATTGGCGTCTTTTTGCTTCTAGCGGACTTTCCCCCTCTAAAATAGGAACTTCTTGAATCGACTCTTCATAACGCCTTTGTACATATTGTTGTAAATTTAATTTATTTCTCCATTCTTTTTTTAGAAGTTGTTCACGCGCTTCTGTAGAACGCATCCATGGAAATGCACTCGATTGTAAATCATCTTCTCTATAAAACCACGGATATCCACCAAATATTTCATCTGCACATTCTCCAGATAAGCCGACGACAAAATCTTGTTTAATTTCGCGGCAAAACCATAATAATGACGAATCGATATCTGCCATACCAGGCAAATCACGAACGAGTACCGCCTCCGTTAAATACTCTGCTAGTTTTTCATTCGAAATGACGCAACGATGATGAGTTATTTGAAACGTCTCTGTCATCAAATTAATAAACGGAGCATCTGAATTTGGCTGAAACGCATTCGCTTTAAAGTATTTGTCATTATCTTCGTAATCAATTGAATACGTGTGTAATTGTCCTTTTCCTGATCTCTCGTATTCTTTCGCCGCAATAGCTGTAATAGCGCTCGAATCTACACCACCTGATAAAAAGGTACATAGTGGTACATCAGAAACAAGCTGTCTTGTAATGGCATCTTGTAGTAAAAAGCGCGTTTTCTCTACTGTTTCTTCAAAAGAGTCTTCATGTTTTTTACTTTCTACATTCCAATATCTCCATATACATAAACCGTTCTTTGAAAATGTCATCGCATGACCTGGACGTAATTCTTTTATACCAGCATAAATACCGTGGCCAGGCGTTCTTGACGGTCCGAGTCCGAATATTTCTGATAACCCTTCTAATGTTACTTCCGCCTTCACATCTGGATGCGACAATATCGCTTTTAACTCCGAACCAAATAGTAAGCGTCCGCTATCATATTTATAAAAAAGTGGCTTTACACCTAATCGATCTCTCGCAATAAATACTTGTTCTTTCTGTTCGTCCCATACTGCAAACGCATATATACCGTTTAAATGATCGACACATTCTTCTTTCCATTCAATATAAGAAGCTAATAATACTTCTGTATCAGAATGACCTTTGAACGTATACCCTCTTCTTAATAATTCCTTTCGAATGTCTTCTGTGTTATAAAGTTCACCGTTATAGCAAATGGCGTAATTCGTTTCATCTTTTAAACAAGTCATCGGCTGTTTACCGCCCTCAGGGTCTACAACGATTAACCGTTTATGCCCAAATGCGACATTTCCTTTAATCCAAACTTTATTATCATCCGGCCCCCGCTTCGCTAACGTCTCAGCCATCTTCGTAACGACATCTCTTTCTCCTTCTAATGAGCGTTTATAATCCACCCATCCTGTAATCCCGCACATATAAATCATCCTTCCATCTTATTTCTTTTCTTGAACGTGCAGTAATCCCCACCCTAAGAGTGCGGATCAAAAAATGAAAAACTTGACGATAACCTACTATCCACATATGGAATAGCATTCTCACTCAGTAAAACATGTTTTATTGTATGCCCACCTATGTCTAGATGTGTCTAGTTATAAAGAACGCACGAACTGTCTATAACAGGAATAACTACTTTTCATAAAGGAGAAATCGTATATGATACAACGTAAACATATTTTATATAACCAGCCCCGTGCTCATACAGTCGGTAATGTAGAATATATAAACAATGAATGGGTATTCTTTGATGATGAAAATGATGAAGCGTTTCTATTAGAAGATATTGCCGAAGATGGGTTTGAAATTTTGCATAATAACAATTGGTTACCAGCCCGTTTCTATGAACAAGATGTATTACAAATCGCCAACGAGCAACACCATTTGCAAAATGGTGAAATGGTACGTATTCGAAAAAAGTTACTTCTTAGCTATAATGAATGGCTCGAGGAATTACCTGACTCTGTCTTCACATTATTAACTGAATCATTGCAATCACTTCACTACTCTTTATATGATTGCATGTATTGTCATAATTATTTATCCTTCTTACCGAAAGAGGAGTCACGCGAAGGAGTAAATATTCTTTTGTTTGATAACGACGAAATGATCTGTACACTGCAGCACCATTTCGTCCGTCATACTACATCAAATAAAAATATGTTCCGTTTTACGAAAGTAAATGGAGAAGAGTTGCATATCGATGCGACATAAAAAATAAAAACCACCTTATCTCCCAAGTCTTTGAGATTATAAGGTGGTTTTATTTTTATTTGAATACGTACCAGCCAAGTGGCAATTTCAGTCCTAAGTATAATACTGCTACTAGCGCAACAATAAATAAGCCCCAAACCGCCCCTGTTGGTTTGTTTTTGCTCATTTTTACAAGAACCATTTCCATTCCGCCGATAACTAAAATACCAGCTAACATTTTCAGGCCGTACCACATGTGCATGCTACCTGTTGCTGTCTTCACAATACTCATGTACAACATGAAGCCTGTCACAATAATGATGATATACATTAGGCGAAGCCCCATATGTACACCCTTACCTTTTCTTCCTGCTGAATAAAGTGAATACGCAACGAAGAATAAAATTAAACCTAACGCCCATGCTGTAATATGCATATGTACCATCGTATCCCTTACCTCCTCTTTTCACACTTTTTCACTCTATATGATAACATGTTCATTTATTTTCAGGAAATGTTTCGCTTTTTTACATTTAAATGATATAATATTTAGAGTATTTACAAACTTCTTGTAATAACAAAAGGGGGAACAATCATGATTCAAACTAAGGATATTATCGAACTTACAGACACATATGGAGCAAATAACTATCACCCACTTCCAATCGTTATTTCTAAAGCAGAAGGTGTTTGGGTAGAAGATCCTGAAGGAAACCGCTATATGGACTTATTAAGTGCATATTCTGCAGTAAACCAAGGTCATCGTCACCCGAAAATTATTAACGCTTTAATTGACCAAGCTAATCGTGTTACGTTAACTTCTCGTGCTTTCCATAGCGATCAATTAGGTCCTTGGTACGAAAAAGTTGCGAAACTAACTAATAAAGAAATGGTACTTCCAATGAATACAGGTGCTGAAGCTGTTGAAACTGCAATTAAAACAGTTCGTCGCTGGGCTTATGATGTGAAGAAAGTAGAAGCAAACCGCGCTGAAATCATCGTTTGTGAAGATAACTTCCACGGACGTACAATGGGTTCTGTTTCTATGTCTTCAAACGAAGAGTACAAGCGTGGATTCGGTCCAATGCTTCCTGGCATCGTTGTAATTCCTTACGGTGATTTAGAAGCGTTAAAAGCTGCAATTACACCAAACACAGCTGCATTCATTTTAGAGCCAATCCAAGGTGAAGCAGGAATTAACATCCCGCCAGCTGGTTACTTAAAAGAAGCTTTTGAAGTATGTAAAAAAGAAAACGTTTTATTTGTAGCAGATGAAATCCAAACTGGCTTAGGCCGTACTGGTAAAGTATTTGCTTGTGACTGGGACAATGTAACTCCTGACATGTACATACTTGGTAAAGCACTTGGCGGCGGCGTATTCCCAATCTCTTGCGTAGCAGCAAACCGCGACATTTTAGGTGTATTTGAGCCAGGTTCTCACGGTTCTACATTCGGTGGTAACCCACTTGCATGTGCTGTGTCTATCGCAGCTCTTGAAGTGTTAGAAGAAGAAAAATTAACAGAGCGTTCTCTTCAATTAGGAGAAAAATTAGTTGGGCAATTAAAAGAGATTGACAACCCAATGATCACTGAAGTTCGCGGTAAAGGTTTATTCATCGGTATCGAATTAAACGAGCCAGCTCGTCCTTACTGTGAACAACTAAAAGCAGCTGGTCTACTATGTAAAGAAACACATGAAAACGTAATTCGTATCGCACCACCTCTAGTAATCTCTGAAGAAGATTTAGAGTGGGCATTCCAAAAAATTAAAGCTGTATTATCGTAATGATAGAGAGGTTGTCCGACATGTTGGGACAACCTCTTTCTTTTTATATTCATTTATATTAAGATGAAATTTTAATTTTCTGTATTTTAAAATCGTAAAGGAGGTGCGATATGCTATTAAGATATGGTAAACATATTAACTATTTAGCTACATCTTTTATTTTAGTTACATTCTTTGGCTTCCTACTTTCCACAACATGGCTTACTCACTACTCAACTCCTACTACATTCACACTACTGAAAGCATCATTTTGGACTGCTGTTATTCTTACTATCATTGGTTTTGGACGAGAAAAAAGCGCACTTACGGTTATACTATTTGGCATTTGCACACTTGCATTCATTGGTCTTTACACTTTTTCCGTTATTGATTACCTCTATAACCCAAGGCCATAAAAAAGAGCTATCTTTTAACAAGATAGCTCTTTTCTTCACTTCACTACATTTCGCAAAGTACCAATTCCTTCTACTGTAATAACCACTTCATCACCAGCATGTAAAAACTTCGGTGGTGTGAAACCTTTTCCGACACCAGCCGGGGTTCCTGTTGCGATAATATCGCCTGGTTCTAAAGTCATTCCTTTACTTATCGTTGAAATAATTTCTTCTATTGAAAAAATCATTTTATTTGTGTTGGAAGTTTGCCTTACTTCTCCATTTACTACCGTTTCAATGTGTAATGCATTCGGCGCATTAACCACCGATTTATGAATTAAATACGGTCCCATCGGACAAAATGTATCGAAGCTTTTCCCAAGGAAAAACTGTTTATGTTTTCTTTGAATGTCTCGAGCTGTTACATCATTGATAATCGTATAACCAAAAACATGCTCAAGCGCTTTTTCTTTTTTAATTTGTTTCCCTCGCTTACCAATAACGATAGCTAATTCTCCTTCGTAATCTAGTTCGTCCGTTGCATGAGGGTGACCATTAATTTGCTCATTTATGCCAATAACTGTTGTTGGTGCTTTCGTAAAGATCATTATATTTTCTGGAATAGACTCTACTCCACCCATTTCTACCGCATGCTCACGATAGTTTTTTCCAACGCACAAAATATTCTTTCTTGGCCTTGGAATCGGTGCTAATATTTTCACCTCTGTTAACGGATAATACGCCGCTTCCCCGTTTTCTTTTGCCCAATTTACAATTTCACATACTTTCTCAAAGCATTCAGTCCCTCTTTCAATACACTCTAACATTGTAATAGGGATTGTAACCTTTTCCCCTTTTTGTCTTTGCGCTTCTCTTAAGTGTAATACCTTTTCTTCTTCTTCATCCACAATACCTACAAATACCTTTTCTTCTTTCTTCGCCGTTACAAAACGCAATATTTCCACTCTCCATCCTAAAACTCATGCCCTTTAATTGTATTCGCATCCTTAAGAAAAAAACCTTCTCATGCACGCTAATTTTTACAATATTCTTCTCATACCCTATTCGTTACCCTTTATCAGTTGGCATAAAATGTAGAAATTTTACTTTTTTTAGCGAATGCATTTCTTTTTTATGAAGTTTTTGTATAATATGTACTACATATATACTAAAAATTTCATTTAGAGATGGAGCCGATTTCAATGTTTGAGCAAGCGATTGAAAAAAAACGTGAAAAAATGATTTATTTTGCTGAACGCTATGGAATGACTTCTCAAAAAACAGTGGATTGTAGCCAAGAACTGGACAGGCTCTTAAATGTAATTTGTCATGTACATACGGATTTACACCCTAATCAAACGTTCAAAACACACACGCAATAATGCGTGTGTTTCTTTTATTTCAAAAAAATACACATTTTATTGGAAACGCCCATACAATAGTAGAAAAGAAAATTTTAAAAACGAAGGGTGTTTTGTATGCCAGCTATGGTCGGACATATTCGTATCGTCAATATTGGATCAAGTGGTATTTTTCATATTGGAGATGTATTTGCGATTAGGCCTATTAGTTACTCACGTGCTTTCGCCGGGGCCGGCTCTTTTAATGTTGGAGATAACGTTTCTGTCTACAATTATCAAAGTGCAACGACTGTCAACGATTCAGATGTCGTCGATCAAGCGATAATTGGTTCAACTTAAAGGGGGCGATTGTATTGAATTTTTACGTAAACCAAAGCATCATCATTAACAGCATTAAAATTGATAGCATTACAACCTCTTCTGTGTTCCAAATTGGTACTGCCGGAAGTATTAAAGCCCTATCTAAATTTTCAAATACGGGCGGATTTACGGAGCCGCTTCGCCCATTACAAGCGAAAGGACAAATTATTTCTATCAAACCATCAACTAGTTCTTCTTAAGACATCCTTGTCATAAATATATAGCAGGAATATTTTTACCCTCCCTATTGAAAAGGAGGTTTCACAAATGAATCAAGATATATATACTTACTTACACCAACTTCAACAAGCTCTTCAAACACAACAAGCAGCCATCCTGAATTTAGAAGATCAAGTGCGCCAACTCCAAGAAGAGCTTAACGAATTAAAAAATCGCCCCTCCTCTTCTGTAGGAAAAGTGGAATACAAATTCGATCAATTAAAAGTCGAAAATTTAAATGGTACTTTAAATATTGGTTTAAACCCATTTTCAGCAAAAGGACAACAAATTGAAGATTTTCAAGTGGATACAGAAACATTGAAGGTAAACCCTGAAACCGAAACAAACCCAGACTTTTATCAAGGTATCCTCCAAGAAATGCATCGATACTTAGATGAAGAAGCATATAATCGTATTCTCCATTTTGAACAAGAAGAGCGAACACCGCTTGATGAAATGTATCGACAAATGATGGTGGATGACATAAAAAAACAGATGGAGCATCGACTCCCTTATTATTTATCACAAGCGCAATCATATGAAGGTATTTCAACAGATCCAGATTATTTACGAGATATCATTATTCAGGCAATGAAACAAGATATTGACAAAGCCTTTCTCTCCTTTATTCAGCACATACCGGGAAATTTCCGAAAGGAGTAAGTATGTATGAACCTTAACGTTGTAAACCGTGAGTTAAAAGTCGGACAGATTAAAATGAACGGTGTATCGTCGTCCGCACTCTTTTTAATTGGAGATGCAAATCTCCTCATTCTATCTTCTATTCTCGATACACCATTTGAAACAGTTACAGAGGGTCCATTTGTACCATTAGTAACAGATGTCCCTCCTACTCCAGGTTAAGGAGACTGAGAAATTATGTTGCATCATGTGTCTATTGTCCAAAATGTCTCTATTATTTCTTTAGGGATTGCTGCTGTATTTCAAGTTGGAGATGCAAACCAAATGGAATTAAAAAGTAGAGCTATTGCCGTCCACCGTGAAATTCCTTTTTATATACGGGGAGAAGGTCGCTTTGATGCTTTTGAAATCTTTACAGATGAACACATTACAATTCCAAAACGAACGACAGATGTAAAATTAAACATTGTAAATGAATGCCCTTTTATTGAAGTGAATAACGTTGAATTACGCACACTTTTAAATTCTGGTTGCTTTCAAATTGGAAATGTTGATTATGGTTTTAATAACTCTCGTATTATACAAATCCGCCAATATATTACGGATGAACCTTCCGCACAATAATTCATATAGTAATTAAAAAGCTTAGTAAAGTAGGTGGATGGTATGCCTTCGGTTGTAGGAAATCTCGTCGTGCAAAACAGTAACGGCTCTTTCAACTTAGGAGATTTTTATAACGTATCTCCGAAAGAAAACACGAAAGCCTATAACGGATCTGGAGCTTCCAATGTTGGGTTTGTCGTGAATACGTTTAACGGTGTTAGTGCAACGAATACATTTGATTCTGATGTGGCAGATCAAGATCAGATTGGAACAGCGTAAAAAAAGTAGGAGATATTCTCCTACTTTTTTCTTTTATCTAATTCAAAATTATTAAAATAAAATTTTAATAAGCAAGAGCTTTACTGTCCACAAATAGTGGTATAAACAAGTAAGTAGTGAAGAGGCACTATTTCATTTTATTTAAATGATAACCCGCTCTCCTCCAAAGCCTTCCTAAGCTTCGGCAAAGACGCAGGTCCCATACCATGCAGTTTTAATATTTCTTTTTCACTATATTTTGAGAGTTCTTCTACAGTTTGAATTCCATGGTGTTCTAATGCCCTTCTTGCTGGCGCTGAAAGAAGAGAGAGAAAACCTTCTTTTGGTTTTCTCTCTTTCTCACAGACTGGGCAAGTTGGACAATCGCTACTTTTATAGTACTCGTGTCCCTGTTCACAAGTTCTTAACGTTTTTTCCGTTACCATTTTCAAGCCCCTCTATTCTTCAATATTTACAACGTGATTCCCATCAAAGAAATATAAACATTTCTCTTTTACAGGATGTTGTAAGCTTTTCTCCAGTGCTTTTGCATATAACGAAAGCTGCACTTTATATCGATCTTCTAAAATTGGTTTCGCTTGTTCGAATCCGCCTGGGAATTTCCCTTCAATCGTATCTGTTTTGAAGTCGATTAACGTAATGCCATCTTCCTCTTCAATCATGCAGTCGATAACCCCTTGGACAAGAATCGATTCCCCGCTATTCCCTTGCCAATCTTGATATGCTTCTTCTGCTGCAAGCATCATCGTAAATGGTACTTCACGCTCAACACTTTTCGCCGCTAATACCCTTTTACCTAAGTCACTGTCAAAGAATGAAATTACTTTTTCAATCGCTATTTCTTCCGCCTGCTCGAATGTTAATAATTCCTTATTTACCATTCCAGCAATTTGCTCTTGAAGAACTTCAACCGTAATCGGCTTCTTCAAATCAACATGCTGCATAACGGCATGGACTGCTGTTCCGCGCTCTGCGTACGTTAACCCTTTTTTCTCCATAAAGCGCGGACGTGTTTTAATTGGTGCACGTAGTTTTTTAATAAAGGTGTTATCGCTACCTTCTTCAGATTGATAATTTCTCTTTATTTCTGTAACAGATTGCTTCGCACGATGAGATGTCGCATCCTCATATCCATACTTCCACATTAATCTGTCGTACACTTCTTCTTTCCGTTCACTTTGCAGGGGAACAACCTTTTTCTCACGAAGCGCTTCTAACAATTCTTGTTTTTCTTCTTGAACTGGCTCTGGTGCAAGTAGCGTATTACCATCCACAACTTCTACTTTCCAGCTCGTGTCATACCCGTAAATTTCATCTGGAATACTTCCTTGTCCTAATTCAAGAAGCATTTCACTATCACGGTGTCTATATAATGAAGGTGCAATCCAGTCTAAATAACAAGACGCCCCGGCACGTATATGATCTGGTAATAACCATTCACTATGTTCCCTCGCACCAAGCCATTTTTCCATTTCCTTATTTGCATCCTTAACTGTTCCAATTAAAATTAACTTCTCTTTCGCACGCGTCAATGCTACGTATAGTACGCGCATTTCTTCCGCAATTAATTCCATTTTCATTTTACGCTTAATCGCAAGCTGTGATAATGTTGTATATTTAATTCGTTTACGCGGATCGATAAATTGCGAACCGAAACCGAAATCTTTATGCAATAAGAAACGTTTCATTAAGTCTTGTGTATTAAAACGACGACCGAGTCCAGCTACAAATACAACTGGGAACTCTAACCCTTTACTTTTATGAATCGTCATAATGCGAACAACGTCTTCTTGTTCACCGAGGGCCCTCGCCGTACCCATATCATCACCGCGTTCTAAAATACGTTCAATAAAACGTAAGAAACGGAATAATCCTCTAAATGATGTTGCTTCATATTGTCTTGCGCGGTCATATAGTACGCGTAAGTTTGCCTGCCTTTGCTTTCCAGCTGGTAAACCGCCAACGAAGTCGTAATAACCTGTCTCACCGTACACTTTCCAAATTAAATCAGAAAGTGATTGTTGGCGCGCGAATTCACGCCATCCTTGCAGTAAGTTATAAAACCACTCTAATTTATCATGAAGTTCTTGCTCCTCTTCAAGTGGTGCCCCTTTTAAGAATGAGCTCATTACTTCATAAAATGACCCTTTCTTTCCGTGAGCACGAAGCGTCGCAAGTTCTTCGTCATTTAATCCAACGATCGGTGAACGAAGTACTGCTGCAAGCGGGATATCTTGCATCGGATTATCAATAACGCGGAATACGTTCATCATAATATTTACTTCTGTCGCTTCAAAGTAACCAGTCGCAAGGTCTGCATATACTGGAATTCCTTGTAGTTTTAACTCTTCCATAATTTGCGGTGCCCACGGCATGGAGCGAAGTAAAATAACGAAGTCGCGGTATTGTACTGGGCGCATACTATCATTTTTACGGTCATACACTTCATAACCTGAATCAACCATCGCTTTAATGCGCTGCGCCATAAGACGAGCTTCAAGCTGTGCTTTTTCGACTTCTGCACCTTCTTCACCGTCTATTACTTCTTCTTCCGTTTGCTGAATGCACAGTAGTTCTGCCGCTACATCTTCACCTTCTGGATAGGTAGCACCTAACTTTAATTCAGCGTCTGCATCGTAGTCGATTTCTCCGACTTCTTCACCCATAATTTGTTTGAAGATAAAGTTCGTACCTGCTAGTACTTCATGACGACTACGGAAGTTTTTCGCTAAGTCGATCTTCATTCCACCGCCCAATCCTTCTTGTGTAAAGCGTTTATATTTTCCTAGGAATAGTCCTGGTTCGGCTAGTCGGAAACGATAAATCGACTGTTTTACGTCACCAACCATAAACAAGTTTCCTTCACTCTCAGAATCTTTCGTTACGAATTTAATAATAGATTCCTGTACAAAGTTCGTATCTTGATATTCATCGACTAATACTTCAGCAAATTTATTACGATATTGGAGCGCAACTGCTGACGGATTCATTTCACCATTTTCACTTTGTTCACTTAAAATTTGTAAACAAAAATGCTCTAAATCTGTGAAATCGACCATTCCTTTATCTCGCTTCATCGCTTGGAAACGCTCTGTAAATACTTTTACAAGTTGAACAAGCTTTTCTAATACTGGGTGCATATCTTGAAAATCTCGTAAGAAACTTTCAGGTTTTCGGCTAAATAACTCTTCTTGTAATTTCTTCACTTCATCTTTCGCTTTATTACGAAGAGAGTCTACTTGTTTTACAACATCTTCATTGTAATCACTTTTCTTAATACGCTTTAACGTTTGCCACGATACATTTTGCATCGCTTCATACAAACTTGTCCACGACTCATGAGCAGCTGATGATAGCGTTCCAAGTAAAGCTAGATCTGCTTGCAGGGTTTCAATGCGAGGCGCTGGACCGTCAGGAAGCATTGCGAGTTCAGTTGCCTTACGAATATGCTGTTCCGCTGTTTCAAGCTGGAATTTCACATCTTCTAATAAATAAGAAGCATATACTAAATCTTCAATTGTCTTTCCTTCTACGTCATATGCTTCTACTAATTTATCAAGCCATTTTTCCGGATTTGGATGCGCTCTTGACTCTGTATGAAGCGCTAAAATCATACGTTGTAAGTCATCATCACTACGGTCACTCGTATAACGATCAACAAGTTCAAAGAAGATTGTATTATCTTCGATTCCGTACTCTTCTTCTAATATGTCATCTAGCACTTCTTCTTTTAACAATTCATTTTCTGTTTGATTCGCAATACGGAAACGAGGATCAACATCAAGCATGTAGTAATATCCTCTAATTACTTGTAAACAGAATGAGTGAATTGTTGAAATGGAAGCTTTATTTAATAGGCTCAGCTGCTTTCTTACGTGTTGAGAGCCTGGTTCATCAATTAATACCTTTTCTAACGCTTCCCCGATTCGGTTTTTCATCTCTTGCGCCGCTGCATTCGTAAATGTTACAACGAGCAGGCGGTCGACATCGACTGGATTCTCTTCATTAATAATCTTTTTAATAATACGTTCAACTAATACTGCTGTTTTCCCTGACCCAGCTGCAGCCGCAACTAAAATATCACGTCCATTCGCTACAACAGCTTTCCACTGGTCATCTGTCCATTGACTACCTTCTGGTTTTTTAGGCCAATTTTCTATCATTCTCCGCCAACCTCCTCTCTTATTTTCTCCATCGCTTCGCTATCTTTCATATCTTTTAACGATCGGAACTGATTATCTTCAAGTGACTCATCAAATTGACAAACAGATTTGAAGTTACAGAACGTACATGCTGCTTTATTTCCCATTTTATAAGGAGCAATATCGATAACACCTTCTGTAATATCTTTTCCGATATTTTCAAACGTATGGTGTACATATTTTTGCAGTACGTTAAACTCTTGCTCACTTGCAATACTTGAACGCGCACTAAAGCTACCGTCTTTTTTCAGGCCAGCAGAAATAATATCTGAACTTCCTGTTGAAAGTTTGTTATCCATTAAACGAACAACGTCAGCATCTCCTAATACGAGTCCTTTCATTTTAAATTTCTTTAAAATTTCTTTTTCAATTTCAGCTTCAGATGCGTCACCTTTCATCTCAACGATTGGGTTATGAATATGGAAATACAATACACCAGCTGGTGATGCTGCGTGACCTTTTTTCATCCACGTCTGCGCATTCGAAGTAACAACATCTAAATACGTTAACATTTGAAGTGCTAATCCGTAATACACTTCCGTTAAATCTAACGCTTTTGAACTTGATTTATAATCAATAATACGTAGGAACGTCCCGTTTTCATCTTCTGCCTTATCAACACGGTCAATACGGCCGACAACTTCCATCTTCACACCATTTGGTAATGAGAATTCCATCGGCGGAAGTGAGCCTGTACCACCCATACCGAACGGCACTTCTAAATCAACTGGTACGAATCCGCTTGACTTCGCATGTTCACGAAGAATGATTGACGTACGGAAAATGATTTGTTGTAGTTTTTGTTTTAAATAGAAATGACGGTTTGAACTTAATAAAATTTGTCGTTGTAATAACGGTGCAATTTCTTCTATTACTAAAACAGAAAGATGCTCACACTCTTTTATGGATAAATCCGCCCAAGTACGGTTTTCACGCAATAACTTATCCGCAATTTTCTTTAATGCCGCATGGAATAATTCGCCGATGTCCGGCGCATCAAGCTTGAAAATATCACGCTCTCTAAGCGATAAACCGTGCTGCGCAAAATGAGCGTATGCACAACGGTTAAATAGTTCCATACGAGAGACGCTTCCTTTAATTATATCTCCGTATAAATCTCTACTTACTGCTGTACTTAGTTTCTTCGCACGATTTCGATAGAATAAACTTGATAAGACGCGGCTACTTTTTTGTTTCCATTCATCTGAAGTTACGTAGAAATTATATACGTCCCACCAAAAGTCTAAATTCCCTTCAAATCCGTATCGCTTCCACGTTTGTAGTTGCTGCATAACGTAAGATAACGTTACTTCTGGCGTTGCTACGTATGAAATTTGTTCTGAACGTGATAAATCGTTTACGTCATTGGTAATAAATGAATCTTTCACATTAGGGAACATTCTTTTTATTTTCTTAATAAAGCTAGACGCAAGTAACGTCTTTCCTTCTTCATCTGCAAGCGGGCATGAAATATATAACTTCTCAGATGCTCTCGTTACCATTTGATACATAACGAACTGTTCTTCTAACAAAGTTTGTCTCGTCGTTGGCGCTAATTCAATCCCTGCTGCACCAAGAACTTCTCTTTCTTCATCAGAAAGCATACCTTCGTCCATAGGTGCTGCTGGAATAACCCCCTCATTTACACCTATAATAAACGTTGCTTTCACGTCAGATAACCTGGAGTGATCAATATTAGCAATTAACACTTGGTCTAATGACGGTGGAATGTTAGCAAATTGAAGCGCCTCAAGACCTGTCGACATAACGTCCGTAAACATAGAAAGAGACATTTTCTCTTCACCAAGCATCTCTACAAACGTATCAAGAAGGCTCATTACTTCTTCCCATACTTGTTCATGATCTGTCGCAAATAAGAAATCTCCACTTTCTTCTGCACGTATACGTAATTCTTCTAGTTTTTTCGGAACATCCAGCTCTTCTAGAAATAAGTAAACTGCTTCACACATTTGCATAACTGTTCCTGCACGCTTTAACCTTTTTTGCATGCGAATAACAGGTGTTCTTACAACGTCACGTAACCTATTTATTTTCTCTTCCATTTCACGTTCACTATCTGTAATCATCCCGTTCGTATCATCAAGAGAACGATAACGGCGATACATCCATGGATCCTCTGAAGTCCATCTCTTTCCTTGTACACCGTACGCTAAACAGTAATTTTCAAATTCATCCATTTCTTCACGCATCGTTTCTTTTCTTACATCTAATGGATATAAAAGCTCTGTTTTCACGCAGCGGAACACCGCATCATAACGCCAATTCCCACTAATAATCTCGAGTGCAGAACGAATACATTCTACTAATGGGTGGTGTGACATCGGGCGCTTTTCATCGATGAAGTGCGGGATATTGTAATCTGTAAATAACGTTCGCATCACATCGTAATAACTTTCCCCATTACGAAGAAGAACCGCAATATCTCGGTAACGATAGTTTTCCTCTGCCACAAGTTTACGAATTTCACGAGCAACACCTTCTACCTCTGCTCGTAAATTCGCAGCTGTACTAATCGTTACACTCGCTTCACCGTTAAATTTTTCATTCGGACGCGCTTCATAATGAGCTTCTAAATGCGCTAATGCCGGAGAATGAAAACGCGGCTGTTCCATAAGTGGAATTGTTTTTTCAATTTCTATTTTCTCTTCACGCGCTACTTGTTTGATTTTTTCATACGTTAACGTCGTTTCATAAAATAAATCGAGTTCATTTACTGGCTGTGCTAACGTTTTTTCATCTATCGTTAACGTGATCGTAACTCTCGCTCCGCAAATCATAAGCTGTCTTACAATCTCTAACTCTTGCGGGGAAAATGAATGAAATCCATCTATATAAATTTCCGCACCATTTACATATTCAGACTGCGGAAGCTTTTCCACTAGCAATTGCAGGTAGTCTTCTGAATCTAAATATTTTCCAATTAAAGCACGTTCAAAATCATCGTATAATACCTGTAAATCATACACTTTATTCGCTAGTAACTTTTGTTCGGCACTGCTACTATGCGCATCCAATTGTTGCCACATTTCATATACGTTAGATGGCGTTACATTGTAACGTTTAAACTCTGCAATCATACTGCCAAGATGTTCAAAGAAACCGTTTTGCTCCGCTGCTTTTTGGAACACCGATAATCCATCTTTACGAGACTCTACAATTTTACGGAGTAACATATGTACACCCGCTTCATCAATATGAAGACGACTCGCTCCGCCAACTTCTTGTAGTACCTTCCACGCTAATCGTGAAAAACTAAAAACTTGTGCCCGAATAGAACCTCTTACATCCTCACTTCCAATTAACGCCTGCTGCGTCTGGAATGTCATCTGTTCTGGCACAAGATATAATATTGTTTTCCCTCTCGGGCGTTGTTTTAACTCTTCTTGCACTTCGCGTAAACAAAGTGTACTTTTTCCACTTCCCGCTCTACCAATCACAAATCGAAGTGACATGTAACCCCACCTTTCACTTACATAACGAACGTTAGTTTGCTACTATAATTGTATTATA
Source organism: Bacillus sp. B2-WWTP-C-10-Post-4 (assembly GCF_009183805.1). Lineage (NCBI taxonomy): Bacteria > Bacillati > Bacillota > Bacilli > Caryophanales > Bacillaceae > Bacillus > Bacillus sp. B2-WWTP-C-10-Post-4. The sequence continues at coordinate 116,248 of NZ_WEII01000004.1, forward strand.
GTACACGAAAAAAGACAAACTGAGTTGTTTGTCTTTTCTATACTTCTACTTCATTATATCAACCTTTTGAAAAATTCGTTTGCACCTCTTGAATTGGCCAATATCGCAAATCAACTTTACCGACAACTGTATCAGCTTTTACAAAGCCAAAGTGTCTACTATCCCAGCTCCCGAGCCGGTTATCACCTACTACAAAAATAAACCCGGGTGGCACCAGCTTTTCTTTCGTTAACTCTTCTAATGTAAAGTCGCCTGTTAGTTGCCTTCCATTTATCTCTTTCTTATACTTCTCTAAATACGGCTCATCAATAAATTGACCGTTTATATATAACTTATCCTGCTTATATTCAATATGATCTCCAGGTAAACCGATAACCCGCTTTACATAGTCCTCTTTTTTATTCGCATGAAATACCACAACGTCAAATCTGTTCAAGTCCCCAACTTGATAACTCACCTTATTTACAACTAGCATATTGCCATCCTGCAATGTCGGCATCATTGACTTCCCCTCTACAACATACGTTGAAAAGAAAAACGTTCGAAAAAATACAGCTAATAATACACCAATTAAAATTGTTCGTATCCACTCTATGCCTTCTTTTTTCAAAGTTTTCTTCATCTGCTTCTCCCCTTATCCTTTAATACTGAAGCTTTCCTTTACAAAGAAGACTATTCTTAATGTAGTTCTAACTTTACTTCGATTTTCTTACCGACATACCATAAAATAAAAATACCAATCGCTACAATAACTGATTTCACTGGATTATGAATAAATGACATTAAATCATGACCGATATACGTTAAAATAAAAATCATCACAAGTTTTCCGAATGCTAACGCTAGACCAAACTGTTTTACACTAATTCGGGATAAACCAGCGACAACATTTATTAGCGCTGACGGTGTAAACGGAAAACAAAATATAACAAAAATCGGTGCGAATCCTTTCCTTTCAATCCACCCCATTGCTTTTCGTACTCTCTCATGCTTATTTACAAACGAAAAGAAACGACTGCGACCAAAATGGCGGATGATGAAAAAGACAAGTAATGCACCCATTACTGATCCAAGCCATGAATAAAGAAAACCGAGCCAAAAGCCAAATGCAACAGCATTCGCCAGTACAAATACAATAAGCGGTAGTGCTGGAATCAACGCCTCTATCATCGGTAAACCAATACCAAGAAGTGGTCCGAACGCTTTATAACTCTCAACAATATGATCCATATTTTCTGGTGAAAAATACTCTTTGATTGTCTGAAAATCCATTCTACACTTTACCCCTTTACTCTAAATACTATCCCTACTGTATCATTGCTTATATGAAAGAGGAAATGGTAGATACGACATACGGAGATGTATTTATTAAAGTTTCCATATCTTTCATAAGAATTCCTTCATTATTTAGCTATGATAATCTATCAATATTCGACAGGACGTGTCGTTCATTTTGTTATTTAGATTGTTTTTCGGTTTTTATCGGTAAATGAAATTATACTGGTGATTTTCTAAATATATCAATTACAACTCGTTTTTTCTAATATATCGCCTGATCTACAAAGACTGACTGACAAACAAAAAAAGAATGGGGATTCCCCCATCCTTTCACACTTCGCCTTCCTTCACAAAATACACCTTCTCATAAGCGGGTCTTAATGTTGATTCCTCTTTTTTATCGACCTCTTTAAAACAAGGATTCCCTTGTTTTTTCCTACGATCTTCATATTCAGTACGTAATTTCGCTGTACGATTTTGTTGATTTTCAAAACTAGTTTTTGATATTTCTAATTTCACAGCAAAGCCATTTATAAATCTAATAATAAGATTTCCATCTTTTAATTCTTTATTACTTTCAATATAAAAATGAGACAACCACGCGCACTCTTTTCTAGAGTAAGAATAGGTAGGGAAAAAATAAAGTTGATCTGCTGGACTAATCGCAATCGGTGCTTTATGTGTAATATGAGTTAACTCTTTCGTCCCTTCTTTTCTGCCTAAGAAACTAGAGCCATGCTTGCGGCAACTTCTTTCTATAATATCTAGAGGTTTTTGAAATACGAAAAAAGAATCATTCATTTCAACGACTCGCGTAACAATTTTCTTTTCACTTAGAATAACAGGAAGTAAGGCCATCGTATTTTTCGTTACAACATAATTTTCGACATAGCGTTCCACTTTACTTTCCATACTCCATTATCTCCTTTTTTCCATTTATATTAGCAGCTGCATATATAATTTTAGCATCTATGAAAAGGAAATAGCTTACAAGTTCCGCTTTTTTACAATTTTTTATCATTTATCAAACATTTGTTAAACAATAAAATCACAATATAGAAATTAATTAATTTTAAAGTTATAAAAACAGCATTTATACTACCTATAAATATTTATTATCCATTCCTCATTTCACATCATTACAACAACTAACTTTGCTATAATTAAAATGTAAATCCAATATCTGGAGGGCCACTATGGAAGAAAAAGAGATCCAACCATCGATTCAAATGAAAAATAGTAGCGTCATTATCGTGAAAAACTCAGCTAGTATTATATTCGGTTTATTTTTCATTCTGCTATTCTTTGCCAAACCGTTTCGTAAATCAAAATGTCCAGAATGTAAAAAACGTGAGAAGAAAAAATCAGGGCAAGAACATTAAAAGGCCTTCCTTTATGGAATGCCTTTTTACATTTGTAGTATCATTTTATTTATTCTTCTTCCCCCTAAAAAACGACTATATTTTCTTCCAAGGTTCTCTACATCTTTTTTGATTTGTAATATGATCCTTATATAAAACATGAGAAAGAGTATTTGTACTTGTTACCCGCTTTTAATTTTTATTAAAAAATTCAAATTTGTACATCTTTATCCATCACTAACAATTCGTTAATTAGTTAACTTTGCAATATAAGTTTTGTATATAATGTCATTCAAAAACACAATATATATAAGTAGCTATTTATAATTACATTGCTTTTTATCGAATTCTACAAAGGAGTTGTATACTATGGATAAAGAAAATCCATTAAATCAGCAGGTTAATAGCATTCCCTCAGATGCTCTGAATACCCCTAGTAAGGAACAAGAACAACTGTTAGAAACATCATCTCAAAACGTACAAAATTCCAACAACAACGCTAACAAAAAAGATGTTACTCAAGGTCTATCTGGAAAAGATTTCCCCATTTCAACAGAGAATACAAATTTATAGTTATTTACTATCATACGCAGCAAATGCTCTTGCTGAACTAATTCTTCTACAGAAACTAATACGCATTCCAGATAATTTTTTACCAGTTGTAACATCGAAAAAGAGATTTAGATATAAAAACAGGCTCTAAAAAAACTTTCTCCACAACAAAAAAAGGATGGCATTAGCCATCCTTTTTTCCATCATCAACTATAAAATTATAGTTTGATTACGTTTTTAGCTTGAGGTCCACGGTTACCGTCTTCGATTTCGAAGCTAACTTTTTGACCTTCTTCTAAAGATTTGAAACCGTCAGTTTCGATTGCTGAGAAGTGTACGAATACGTCGTTTTCGCCTGGAACTTCGATGAAACCGAAACCTTTTTCGTTGTTAAACCATTTTACTTGTCCTGTTACTGCCATAATTATTTCCTCCTAAGAAAATACAAATTTTAAATTTTTTAGTCTTCCTGTCTAAAAAAAGAATCCACACATTATCAAATACGAAACATAAACTAGTTCTCACATACTTTTTCTCGTTCGTTTTCAGCACTTGATAACATATGGATTGCTTAATTTAACTATTCAACTGACATCATCATAGCACATTAAAATAAAATGTACAATCTTTTTCGAAAATAGAATTTCTAATTTTTAGTATTTCTTATAAAATATAATTATCTCTATTCTAAATAAGGAGGAGTTTATGACCAATAAAATTCCTAGAAAAACATTAAAAAGAATTGAAGAGGATATTGAAAATAATAATCTTGGAAAAGCAAGAGATAGATTGCATGGCCTCATCTTTACATACCCAAATGAATTACATCTTCGAAAACAACTCGGAGATATTTATTATAAATTACAATATCCAGAAATGGCTGGACGTTACTGGTATCTAGAAGAGCATAAAACAGGTATTATGCATGAATCATGTTTATTATTTGAAAAATCAATGGGAAATAGTCCTCATCATATTGCACGTGCTTTAAAGTTTAAAGGCGATTCTAACCATATAAAAGGTTTGTATAAAGATCAACCTTTATCTTCAGTGCAGAAGAAAGTAGCAGAGGAGTTAATTTATGAGTATAAAGAAACATGGAAAGATAAGCTAGTTCCTTTTGGCTGTCTAGCATTGCTTGCTTCCCTTCTCTTTTCTGCCGTTGTTGGTCTATTCACTATTTGGAATTGGATTTTTTAATCACAGGGGGAATTTTCACATGTCAAACTACGCTAAAGAAGAAAGGCTAACAGGGGGAAACGTCTCAAGCGTATATCGTTCTGAAAATACTGTTCGGCGAGAGTTAAAGCCAGACAGTGAAAAGATTCATAAGCTATTGCAACATTTAGAAAACAAAGGATTTCATTATGCTCCAAAGTTTTTAGGTGCAGATGAAAAGGATAGAGAGATTTTATCCTTTATTGAAGGAGAAGCTGGCAATTATCCTTTAAAAGAATATATGCGATCTAATGATGTATTAAAAGAAATAGCAAAGATGCTCCGCCTTTACCATGATGCTGTAAGTGATTTTCCGTTATTAGCTGATTGGAAACCGATGGATCATACTCCAAATAACATTGAGGTTTTATGTCACAATGATTTTGCCATATATAACATTATTTTTAATAATGAGAAGCCAGTAGGGATTATTGATTTCGATGTTGCTGCTCCTGGTCCAAGACTATGGGATATCGCTTATACACTCTATACTTGTGTGCCTTTAAGTAGAGTGTATTATACTGAATCCGGTGAAGCCGTTCATTATGACTCATCGCAACATGCAGATCGTATTAAAGAGAGAGTGAATTTGTTCGTTCAGTCCTATGATAAAAATATGGATGAAGATTACTTAGGAATGGTGTTGCTTCGATTAGAAGGGTTATGTACATATATGAAACGAAAAGCTCAAGAAGGCGACTTGAATTTCCAAAGAATGATCGATGAAGGACATCTAGAGCATTATGAGAAAGATATGAAGTTTATTCGTGATCATAGGGCTGAGTGGAGTTGATTTAGTAATAAAGAAAAGTTAGTATCGTTTTTTGCCGACAACTCAATCTCTCTTTTCGAATCGTTTAGAAAATAACAAGGGGCACCTTTCAAAAAGGTGCCCCTTCCTTTTATTTCGTAAACTGTGCTTCTTCCGTAGATCCTTTTAACGCTGTCGTTGATGAAGTTCCGCCTGTAATCACTTGTGCCACTTCATCAAAGTAGCCTGTTCCTACTTCACGTTGATGACGTGTTGCAGAGTAGCCATGTTTTTCAGCTGCGAATTCTGCTTGTTGTAGTTCAGAGTATGCTGCCATGCCGCGCTCTTTATAGCCACGTGCTAGTTCAAACATACCGTAATTTAATGAATGGAATCCAGCAAGTGTTACGAATTGGAACTTGTAACCGTAAGATGCGATTTCCTTTTGGAAGCTTGCAATTGTTTTTTCATCTAGTTTTTGTTTCCAGTTGAATGAAGGTGAGCAGTTATATGCAAGTAGCTTCCCTGGATGCTCCTTATGAATTGCGTCCGCAAATCGTTTTGCATCTTCTAAATTTGGTTCTGACGTTTCACACCAAACGAGGTCTGCGTACGGTGCATACGCTAAACCGCGCGCAATTGCTTGATCAAGACCTGCATTCGTACGGTAAAACCCTTCTGGTGTTCTTTCTCCTGTAATAAATGCTTTATCAACAGGATCAATATCGCTCGTAATTAAATCAGCTGCATCCGCATCTGTTCTTGCAACGATAATTGTCGGCACTCCCATTACATCTGCTGCAAGGCGTGCAGAAATTAAATTGCGTACTGCTGTTTGCGTTGGTAGTAGTACTTTTCCGCCTAAATGGCCACATTTTTTCTCTGAAGATAATTGATCTTCAAAATGCACACCTGATGCACCTGCTTCAATCATACCTTTCATCAGTTCGAATACATTTAATTGCCCACCAAATCCAGCTTCTGCATCTGCTACAATCGGTACGAAATAGTCTGTATCATCGCTTCCTTCCATATGCTGAATTTGATCCGCACGTTGAAGCGTTTGATTAATTCGTTTTACTACAGCAGGTACGCTGTTCGCTGGATATAAACTTTGGTCTGGATACATATGCCCAGAAAGGTTTGCATCAGCTGCTACTTGCCAACCACTTAAGTAAATCGCTTTTAACCCAGCTTTTACTTGTTGCATCGCTTGGTTTCCTGTTAATGCGCCAAGTGCGTTAATATAGTCTTCTGTATGAAGCGATGTCCAAAGCTTCTCAGCACCACGACGCGCTAACGTATGTTCAATATCAATTGACCCGCGCAGGCGAATTACATCTTCTGCGGAATATGGACGTGTGATCCCTTTCCAACGCTCATCTAATTCCCAGCTTTCTTGTAACTTCTCGATTCTTTCGTTTTTCATTTGTTCCATCCCCTTTTCATTTTTTATAAAATTTCATAACCCGGTAATGTTAAAAATGGTACGAATTCATCATTTCGAACGAGATTTGTAAACAACGTTGTCGCCTCTTGGAATCTCCCTTTATTAAAGGCTTCCTTACCAATCTCTCTTTCTATTTTTGCTAATTCTTCTTCTTTTAATTCTTCCATTAATTCAAGCGTAATATTACGACCATCATTTAGTTTTCCACCTTCATGACGAATCCATTGCCATACTTGTGCTCTTGAAATTTCAGCTGTTGCCGCATCTTCCATTAAGTTATAAATGGGTGCTGCTCCCCGTCCGCTTAACCAAGATGCAATATATTGAATACCTACGCTAATATTCATGCGAAGGCCCTCTTCTGTAATCGTTCCCACCGGTACCTCTAGTAAATCGCTTTCTGTTACACATATTTCTTCACGTTTTCTAAAAATTTGATTTGGTGTTTTCATAATGTGATTAAACACTTCCATTGCAACCGGTACAAGTCCAGGGTGGGCAACCCAAGTCCCGTCATGACCGTCTAAAGCTTCGCGTTCCTTATCAGCACGCACTTTTTCAAAAGCTGCTTCATTTGCTTCTGGATTATTTTTAATCGGAATTTGTGCCGCCATTCCTCCAATTGCTGGTGCATTACGGCGGTGACATGTTTGAATTACTTTCAAAGAATACGAACGCATAAATGGCGCCGTCATCGTGACTTGTGCTCTATCTGGTAGTAAGAATTTATTATGATTACGGAAACTCTTTAAAAAGCTAAAAATATAATCCCATCTTCCGCAGTTTAAGCCAGCAGAATGATCTTTTAGCTCATACAAAATTTCATCCATTTCAAACGAAGCGTGAATCGTTTCCAGTAACACAGTTGCTTTAATCGTTCCATTTGGAATGCCGATATATTTTTGAGCAAATACGAATACATCATTCCATAATCTCGCTTCTAAATAACTTTCCATTTTCGGTAAGTAAAAGTATGGGCCGCTCCCTTTTGCTAAAAGAGCTTTCGCATTATGGAAAAAGTACAAGCCGAAGTCTACTAAGCTACCCGACATATTTTTCCCATCAACTTGCATATGCTTTTCCTCTAAATGCCATCCTCTTGGACGTACAATGAGTACAGCTGTTTTCTCATTTAATCTATATTCTTTCCCTTTATCATTTTCATGTGAAATCGTTCCCTTTACTGCATCTCGTAAATTGATTTGACCTTCCACTGCATTTTCCCAAGTTGGTGAATTCGAATCTTCAAAATCCGCCATAAAAAGATGCGCTCCTGAATTTAAAGCGTTAATGACCATCTTTCTATCTACCGGTCCAGTAATCTCTACACGGCGATCCTCTAAGTCTTTTGGCAGCTTGGCAATTGTCCAATCCGCTTCACGTATGTGTTTTGTTTCTTCTAGAAACTTCGGAAACTCCCCTGCATCAATTCTCTTTTGTTTTTCTACACGTTTTTGTAAAAGTTCTATGCGGCGCTCATTAAAATTCTCATGTAGTTCCTTCAAAAAACTAAGCACCTCAGGTGTCAATATTTCGCTGTACGCTGGTAACATTTCTCCAACGAGTGTAACCCGTGAAGTTTGCGTCGACATATTAGCATCCCCTTCTTAAACTGTTTTATAACAGATTTGATTTCATGTTTTATATTATATAACAAATCTTCAGAAAAGGAAGTTTTTTTTGAAAATTCATTTCGCTTTTTTTCAAAACGCCATTCTTTCGCGCTTTATTTCATACAAAAAAGGCCGCTGTTATACAACAACGACCTTTTTGTATTATTTTTGAATTTCACTTTGACTAGTTAAACTTTATTACTGCCCTTGTTCCATATCATGCAATATTGCTCTATGTAAAAACTGTGCGTATTGTTCTCTCGTTACCTTCATAGACGGACCGAATTTACCTTCTCCGATTCCCAGTGTAATACCATTTGTTTGTACTGCACTAATTGCATTCGTTGCCCATGAATTTGCTGAAACATCATTAAAGTTATGAGATCCCTTTGCCTGTAGGTCAAAAGCATTCGTAAGAACTTGTGCCATTTCCGCACGCGTTAACGTCGCCTTCGGTCTAAAGTTTCCATTCTCGTCTCCCTGGAAAATTCCGATTTCCGTTAGAGCCAATATCTCCTCGATAAAGCTTGTTGAATTTTCATCGATATCTCCATATGGGTTTTCATATTCATCTTGTTCTTCCATATCAAACACACGGTAAATTAAAGCTGCAACTTGCTCACGTGTTACATTATCCCCAAAACCGAATATTCCATCGCCATATCCCAAAATAATTTCTTGTTCCGCTAATTCATGAATTGCCTCATATGCCCAATGTCCTTTTGGTACATCTTTAAATACAATTGTATTTGCTTTTTGCAACGGTGCACTTTCCGCTTTTACACTATTACTCTCTGCTGAGAATAACACCCCACCCATAATTGTTAATGCTGTAGCTGTTTTTAATAATTTTTTGCTCATCAAATTATCTCCCCAATATGTATATGTTTTTTTAAAAATATACAGAATAAATGGTATAGTGACAATATATTTTCCGACACATTTCGTGACGGTTTTGTGAATCATATTACACATCATGTCTTTTTCATCGGGTTGATTATAAAGCTTGTTTATAACCATAAAAATACATAAATACGAATAATAATTCTTTTTTAAACAAACAAAAAAGCACAAATTTTTCTATTTGTGCTTTCATATTTCACTCTACTTCCAATCCTCTTTCAAATGATAATTAATAATCGCATTATTAATAAACTGAGCATATTGTTCTCTAGGTACAGGGCGATTTAATTCATACATGCCATTCCCAGTTCCTCTCACAACATTATTAGATTGTAACGCACTAATTGCATCTTCTGCCCAGTGACCTTTTGGAATATCTTTAAATGTATGTTTTTGTTTCGTTTCAAAATTAAATGCTCGTTTTAAAATGACAGCCATTTCCGCTCTAGAGATTGGTGCTTTCGGCCTAAAATCCCCTTGGCCATCCCCTGTAAAAACACCACGTTTTGTTAACGCTAAAATTTCCTTTTTAAAAGTGGTTGTACTATCAGAAACATCTTTATATGGATTCGCTACTGGCCCTTCTTCTTTTATCTCAAGTGTTCTGTAAATAGTCCCAGCTACTTGTTCACGTGTTATAAGATCGCCAACACCATACTTCCCGTTTCCATACCCTAATATAATTTTATGATACGCTAAATCCATAATAGCATCATATGCCCAAAATCCGTATGGAACATCTTCAAACACAATCATTTGTGGATACTCTTCCGCTTTTACAGGCGTCACATTCGCCCCTGCAAATATACCTCCTGCCATTGTCGCAATCATCATTACACCCAATATTTTTTTCTTCATTATCCTCTCTCCCTATTTCATTCAAATAAAATGAACTTCATTGTTTCAGGAGTACTATTTTTTTGTGAATGTAAGATAAAATGCAAATCTTCTAGAAGAAATATTTCCACTACCTTTCTGCTTTATACCCCCTTCTTTCTTTTTCAAAAAGGAAGTTGTCACATCTAAGGTGTTATATACTAAAACATTCTACAATCTCTTTATAAACTCCTTTTCACTTTATAACTTCCCTTTATTGGCACCTAAAGGAGATGCCTAATGGAGATTACTATATTCATGGTTTATATTTCAGAGGTAGCATTTTTCGCTGAATTTTGAGGTGGGGGTCTTACTGCCCAGCAAATAACGAGATAAAAAAATCATCCTTTTTTCTTAAAAGAGGATGATTTTTTTATATTTATTAACACTCAAATATGCTACTACTTTTGAAGAGTAAATTGGGCAACTATTTGTTTTAATTTTCCTGCTGCGTTATGCATATGTTCAATTGAAACCGAAATCTCTTGAACAGATTTTTCTTGCTGTTGAATAGACTCTTTTACCCTATCAGTTCGGTCAGATGATCTTTGGGAAATTTGAGCCATGTCTTCTGCAGAAGCCGAGATTTCCTCACTACTCGCTGCAATTTCATCTGTAGACATAGATACCGTTTGAATTTGCTCAGATACTTGCTGTACTTTTTCTGTAATTGTTCCAAATACTTTTTCTGTATGCATTACTACTTGTGTACCTGCCTGTACCTCATTATCTACTTTCACCATCATATGTACCGTATGGTTCGTTGTTCCCATAACTTGAGTAATAAGATTCTCAATTTGTTTTGCAGAATCACTAGATTGTTCTGCTAATTTCCGCACTTCATCTGCCACAATTGCAAATCCTCTACCACTTTCACCAGCACGTGCAGCCTCAATTGCGGCGTTTAATGCTAATAAGTTAATCTGGGAGGTAATACCTTGCATAACATCAATGATTTTAACAATTTCTTCTGATTGTTCTTTCATAGTCTCTACTTGTTTCACACCGCTATGTACCGAATTTTGGATTGTATCCATCTGTTGAATCATTTGTTTCATTAATTTGTTACCACTCTCTGCATCTAATGCTGATTGAGCAGATAATTCATTTACAGAGGATGATGTATTGACTATACTCTGCATTCCTTGCGTCAACTCTTCCATCGCACCCGCAGTTTGTTCCATTGCTTGCATTTGACTCTCTGCACCATTTGCAACTTCTTCAATATCCATAGTGATTTTCTTCGCTGCACTACTAGATACTTCTGATGCAGATACTACTCCGTCTGCATGTTGGAATAAAAGCTGAATATTATTCTCTACTTCTTGCATATTTGTTCTTAGCCCTGCAATCATCTCGTTAAAATTACTTACTAATACACCTAATTCATCCTTAGCAGTATAATCACCATGTACGGTTAAATCTCCTTCTTTCGCTCTTTCCATCATACGACTAACCGTTTGTAAAGGAGCAACTATGAGCTTGCTAATAATATAACTTACTATACATATAACGATTGTAGTAACTACTACAAGAATGATAAAGGTAATAACGGAACGATCAATCATTTTTTGAGAATCTTTAAATACTTGGTCAGCTAAATTTGAAACATACGATTCTAGATCCACTGCATAACCAGCTAACTCTATTCCCTTCGGTTTTAATTCCTTCTGAAATTCATTTACCATTTGTGGCTCGTTTGTTGCCTTCGCCTTTTCAAATAATTTTTTATATGTATCTTTATAACTTGGTAAAGATTTCTTCATCTTCTGAAATAGTTCATCCTCTTGCTTACTTAAATTAAAACCATCATCATATTCTTTTAATAAAGAATCATATTTTTTAAGATCCTTTTCAATATTATCAATTATCCCCTCTTTATTTGCCACTTCATTTTGTGATGCCGTAATTAATTCTAGTAAGTTATATTCTAATGAATTTTGTGTACGAAGCATTCCTTCTAATAAAATTGCAGAATATTGATAATCATCTACTACAACCTCTGTATCGTGCTTAATCTTATTAATAGAATTAATTGCTACACTGCTCATAATTACCATACCTAAAACTGCTAATGAAATAAGCGCTAATAATTTATATTTCACTTTTAAATTTTGTAAAAAATACATTTTTCCACCTTTATTCCTTTATATATAGATTTTTAGAATTTTATAGCTTATTATTTACAAAATCGCAATAAAAAGCAATGATAAATATTCCCAATATGAAACTTCTATCCCTATAAAAAAAGAAGTAGCTATCATGCTACTCCTTTTTGCTTTGTTTCTCATATTGTTCAAACGTATGAATTCTTTCAAAAATTGGTGGGTGCGTGTATAAGAAAAATTTTACTAACGCAGGCGGATTTACTTGGCTTAAACTTGTTTTTGATAAATATTGAAAAGTTTTCACACCAGATTTCCCGTCCTTCGTCATATTTAAAGCATATTGATCTGCGGCTCTTTCTTCTATACGTGAAACGTAGTTTGTTGCTGGTTGTGCTGCAAAAGAGAGTATAGAGGAAATTAAGAAAAATAAAGGTAAAATGGAGAAACATGCTACTTTTGAAATTTGCAATGTATCTCCCCATTTGCGAATACACATATTTATAATACGACTAATTAAAAACATACCTATAAACGATAGCAATACATAACTTGCAACGCCAAAATATATATGTTTCATAACATAATGCCCCATTTCATGAGCCATTATAAATAAAATCTCTTTATCTTTTAACTGCTTAAGCGTTGTATCCCACATTACAATACGGGCGTTAGGACCAATTCCTGTTACGTAAGCATTTAATGCATTCGTTTTTTCTGACATGTTTACTTCATATACGTGTTTAGCAGGAATGTCCGCTTTGTCTGCTATCGCTAAAATTTTCGTTTCTAATTCTTTATTTTTCAGCGTCGAGAAGTCGTTATAAAGCGGATCAATAACGACAGGCTGTATGAATGTTAAAAAGATTGTAAATGGAACAGAGAGCGCCCATCCTGCGAGCCACCATCTCTTCGGAAATTTACGGATAAGCCATAATAGAACGGTAACTACGATTAACATAGTCGCATAACTTTCCCAAAAACCGATAACATGATCTTTTATCCAACTTTGTGTACTTTGTGTTGAAATGCCGTAATCAACGGACACTTTCCGGCCAATCCATTGCATCGGTAAGGCAAGCACTGTTGTCAGTAATGATAAATAAAAGAAATAAATCGCAACTTGCAAAACACTTATTTTAGTCGTTTCCTTCGACCATTTCTCAAACTTTCTTGAAATACCTAGCACAAGTACAAATAATAAAATAATCCATTCAAGAGGCGTCGCTAAAAAGTATAGTAAATTTTTCACGCGCGAATAATCTTGGCTTAGCGTAAGCTCTCTCGTACTCATAAACGTTTCTGGATCTGCACTCGTTCCCTTATACATGTCCGGAATAAGTTCATGATTCCATCCAAATAAATACCAATATATAAGTAACGCAAATCCAACGTACAAAAAAAGCGACCAACCGATAACCTTCTTCACGCTATTCCCTCCTCTATGCTGCCTGTCTATTATTATTGTAAGTTCGTACACGCTAAATTAGAACAAGCTTATTATGTGAATTGCTCTGGATCTTTTTATTTACATAAAAAAACTCTTCTACATAAGAAGAGTTTTACCTATCTTTAAACACTTTCTTCGGTTCACAATCCGTAATAAGGATCACACTTACAAACCAACACGCACCCTACTTGCTTTTTAGATAAAATAAAAAGCCTCTTTAAGGAAGTACATCTATTAATAAACTAAAATCTTGTAAAGAGAAAGAACTATATTTCATAATACCCTGTACAGCTAAAAGTAAAACAAGACCGATCACACACATATAGTTAACGCTTTCTTCATTCTTTTTTTCAGTAACCACTCCACCACTTATACATAAAATCCCTAGCAAATGGAGCGCTAAATACATGAAAAAATAAGCTTCCTCCCAGCGCAAAATAACATTCACTGTCGTTATTAACACTAGACTAAGTAAAATCAAATAAAAAAACTTATTTGATGATATCGTTTCATTCATATAATTTTATACATCCCTTTCAAATTTCGAATTAATGATGTTTCAAAGCTATAAAGTAAATGATTGTTTTCATACCATAAAACAAAAGGAAAGCCACCATTACTTTCTCAAATACTTTATGAATCCACATATACTTCTCTTCATTCTTTTTGAAGATGCGCTTCATCATTTCTTCTACAATTAGACCAAATATTAGTAAAACCCCGAACACAATAAGAAGAGAAATAATATTTTCTTTTAAATGAGTACTAGAAAATACGTAATACTCTGGAAACACAATCGTATCTACTACAGGTTGAAGCCAATGACAAACACTTCTATCACACATATCTGTAATAGACGTAGAATCTATAATGTCTTTTAATATTTTTTCAACCGTCTTCTTCATCTTATTTACTCCCGACTACATCTGAAAAGCTCTTTTTCTGCTCTGCATATATAACTGGCACTTCTTTACTCCAATATTTGCGATTAACAAATAAAAAGATAAGTACTAAGTTTAATCCTGTTATAAAAATAATAAGTCCAGGAAAGAATGTCGTATAATTTGAGAAATCGGCAAAACTCATAATTTTTTCTCTACTTATTAGAAAAGACGCACCTATTACAAATGCATTGTTTAACATATGTATTGCAATTGGCATGAGTAAACTTTTCGTACGAATATATACGATTGACAATACGATGCTGAATATGGCTGCACCGAGGAAATCAACATGTAACAACGCAAACAATATTGCTACAACGATGGTCGCTATGCTCGTTCCCCATTTTGTTGCAAAACGTTGAAGTAAAAATCCGCGAAAAACAAATTCCCCGATAATTGGTGCGATGAATACGACCCTAATGACTTGAGATACATATCCCCCAGTACTATCTACAATTGGTTCATGCAGGGCGTTCATAATAAAGTCCGGTGTAATCCATGCAAAACTATACATATACAAAATAAGATACCCGTAACTAAACATGCATAACATAACCGTAATGTATAAAACTTGTACCAAGTTAAATGTTTCATTTTTATTAACAAATAATGAAAATGAAATGTGGTGCTTTCTATACTCATAAGAAATCCATACCATCGGAAGGATATAGAATATAAGGATATTTATAAAAGAAGAATTTTGTATATGAAATATACTTGTTAGCAAATCGCCACTACTTCTCGCTATTAAAATTAATAGTGCAAATACAATTAAAAAATATCTAGCTCGCATCACTTGAAACGGGTTCACACTCATCTCCTCCCCTATGTTACTTTTATCATATCATTTGATTCTTAATTTTTTGCGAAAGAAAACCTTAAAATTTCCTTAAAAATTCCATAAGTTACAAAATGATGATATGATATTCGAGAAAATTAGGAGGGATGTTTATGTACCAAGCAAATATTTTACTCGTTGATGATGAAACAGCAATTTTACAATTACTAACTACCATTCTTGAAAAAGAAGGCTTTTCTCATATTACAACTGCAACATCAGCTGAAATGGCTTTATCTCTAACTAAGCAAAACAATTACGATTTAATTATTTTAGATGTAATGCTTCCTGGACAATCTGGTTTTGATATTTGTCCAATCATTCGCCAACAAACAGATTGTCCAATTTTCTTCCTATCAGCAAAAGCATCTGATTTAGATAAAATATCCGGATTTTCATACGGTGCAGATGATTATATTACGAAACCATTTAATCCATTAGAAGTAGTAGCACGTATGAAAGCACAGCTTCGGAGACATATGAAACAAACCGTACCACACGAACAAAAACCACACTCAATTTCATTTGGAAGATTTGAAATTGATCAGCACTCTGCAGAACTAACAGTAGATGGGCACATTGTCGAATGTTCTGCTCAACTCTTTCAACTACTACTCTTCTTTTGCGAGAATCCGAACTACGTATTTTCGAAAGAGGAAATATATGAAAAAGTTTGGGGAGCACCTGCCTATAATGGCGATGACAACACTGTTATGGTCCACATTCGAAAACTACGTGAAAAAATTGAACACGATCCAAGTAAACCAGAATATATAAAAACCGTTCGCGGGCTTGGTTATAAGTTCGTTACAAAGTAGGGTGACGATATGAATTTTAATAAACGACTTATTATTCAATTTATCATGCAACACGTTTTTGTTTTAGTTACATTACTTATCGCTGTAGTTGCTGCTTTTACTTATTTAATTTTTCTTCTTACTAGTACTTTATACGAACCTAACATTCCGGATTCTGATAGTTTTACAATTTCAAGATACATCTCTTCAGAAGATGGGCATATTTCGTTACAATCTGAAGTGCAAGATTTAATAAAGGAGAAAAATGATTGGCTCCAAGTTGTAGATGAAAACGGAAAAATCCTCTACCACTTTAATACACCAAATGATGTTCCGGATGCTTATACGAAGACATCTTTAGTCGCATATATACAGCATCATATCGAAAGCAATTATAAATTTACATATTGGGAAATTGAATTAGAAGAAAAGAAAGCACTTGTTATTTATGGTGGTATGTTAAAAAGCAATGCGTTACTGACAGCAATTCAAAAGGAGCATTCCTCTTTAACGATGGATTCGTTCGCATTAACAGATCAAGAAAAACAGTTACTGTCTAAAGAAAAAGCAACACTTCAAATATTTAATCAAAATGGCGAAGAGGTTTTTTCCTATCCAACTGGAAAGAAAAAAACATTTTCAGCAATACAAATTGCCCTTAATGAAAAAGAACCGTGGAATCATAAAGAAAACACGTCTAGCTTTTACGATGCAAATAGTGGCAACCTTCTCGTTGTAACTGCAAAAAATGAGCACTACTATCCAGATGACGAAATTGAAGATGTATTTACTAAGAAGTTTCTCATCGGATGCGGATTAATCCTTCTTATCGTATTTGTTTATTTAGTCATTCTTTCTATTTGGTACGGTAATAAATTCGGGAAACCGTTATTACATGCGATGCGCTGGCTTAAAAATATCGCTGGTGGAAAGTATGAAGAACCTATTAGTAAAAAAGGAAAACCCGTCAGGTTCCGGCGATCTGGTAAAGAAAAATGGTCATTCCGTTTGTTTAGAGATGTAACAAGTTCACTAGAACACCTTTCTATTACACTCAAAAAAAATGATGCGATGAGGCAAGTCCTCCAGCAAACACGAGAAGAATGGATTACCGGTCTAACACACGACTTAAAAACACCACTTAGCTCTATATATGGCTACGCATTATTACTCGAATCGAATCAATATAACTGGACTGATCGTGATATTCAGCAATTTGGTAGTGTTATGAAAGAGAAATCTCAATATATGACGACATTAATTGATGATTTAAGCTTAACGTATCAATTAAAAAATAACAGCCTTCCTGCCCAACACGTAAACGTTGAAATCAATCAGTTCGTCCAAAAAGTATTATTGCAATTTATTAACAATCCAACACTTCAAAATCAAAATATTGAATTCGTACCGAGCTCAAATAAAATTCAATATTTCATTGAAGAAAAATGGTTCCAGCGTATTATCGAAAACTTACTAGTAAATGCTGTAAAACATAATAACGAAACAACTACTGTCATCGTAAAATTATCACAAAACGCTAATTCCTTTACACTCTCCATTTCAGATGATGGAAAAGGAATGGATGAAAAAACGAAAGAACTTCTATTTGAACGATATTACCGCGGAACAAACACAGAAGAAAGCAACATCGGAACTGGACTTGGCCTAGCCATTACAAAACAGCTCGTTCATGCTCATAACGGGACAATTTCCGTTGATAGTGCACTCGGAAAAGGAACGACGATTATTCTTGTGTTTCCGTTTCGTTCGTAGGAAAGACGCTATGTGGCGTCTTTTTTTCTTTTCTGGGAGAGTTTTGCGGTAATTGAAATTATGCAGATCGTTTTTTTGGGGTGTTTTAGCGGTATATGAAATTATATCGGCGCAACTCGAATTATATCAGCGATTTTCTAGATATATCGACTTACCGACAAAAACCGACAATACTAACCTACTTCCTCTACTACTATACAAAGTAAAAATAACCCTTCATAACTCACTATGAAAGGTCACTCCATATTTCAGCTATTTCCCTACTAACACAAACACATTCTCATCAGGTGCTTCCATTACTGCAACATGTCCTGATTCTGTTGGAAATGGTTCGCGAATCCACTTTACATCTTTATTATCTTTTAAACTCTCATACGTTTGTTGTACATCTTCTACTAATACTTCGACTTCCGTAAAATTAATATCCGGATGATTGCTTATTACTAACTCCGAACTTTTCTCATCTGGAAATTTCAATCCTATTAACGTCCAAATAGCTCCTTCTTCTAGTTCTCTTTCTATCATCCAGTTTTGCTTCATTCCCATTTCTTTATAGAAAGGAACTGATCTTTCTATATCTTTCGTATGTATAGATACACATTCTAGTTTTTTGAACATTTTCCCATTTCTCCTTTTATGAAAAAGCGAACCATCTCCCAATGATTCGCTCTTACCCTATTATTTTTTCTTCACCGGTATCCAAAGCTCTACTTGTGCAAACTCACTCTTATCTTCGTGGCAACGCTCATCGTACAGTTCAAACTCTGTAACTCCGCAATGTTCATACCCTGAATGTGGGAACCATTCTGAGAATACTGCATTCCACGTTTGGTGAATAGACGATACCATTTCTTTATGAGGAACTTTCGGCGTTGTAAATACTGCATATGTTGCTGCAGGGAAAGTACGCTTTGCAATTTCATTTGGTACATTTTCAAAGTCTGTAACTTCCATTCCAATAATATAAGTGAAGTCCCCTGTTTCTAAATTAAAATCAGTACATAATCCAAGCTCTACCCATTGGCTCGTATCTTTACGATTCGGAATCGTTGTTCCAAGATCTTTTTGTAAATATTCTTGCCAAAATGCTGGGATGTCTTGATGGTTTTTCCCTTCTTTACTTGTCGTCTTCAGTTCATAACCTGCCATTAAAAATTCTGGTTTATTTACAATACGATATTCCATTTGTATGCCTCCTAAATACGGATTTAATTTTCTTTGCCTTACATTCACGCTGTAATACATCGGTGTTTCAATTTCTTGTTTTCGATATTCACTCGGTGTCATTTGAAATAATTTCTTAAAGGCTCTCGTGAACGTTTCGTGAGATTGAAAGCCATGCTCAAATGCGATATCAATAACTTTTTCATCCGTATGAGAAAGTTGATAAGCTGCCCGGGCTAACCTCCGCTTTCGAACATACTCCATTACTGTATCACCTACTAATGCCTGAAATACACGATGAAAATGCGACTCAGAAAAACCTGCAATACGTGCTAAATTACGCAGCGTCTGTTTTTCCATTACATCTTCCTCAATATAATCAATTGACCTTTGAATTTGTGTTTCATAGCTTTCCATCTCTGTTCACCCGCCTTATATGTATTATGATAAAAGAGAATCCTATCCAATTCTTGACGTTTTTTACTATAATTCCATAAAAAATTGTAACTTTTTCATATGTATTTCGTTGTTATGTATGAAGGGAGGGAAATGTAGTGAAACGCAAACAATCATTAGAAGAAATTTACTCAGAGCATATGCATGATTTATTTCGCTATCTTCTCTCCCTAACCGGAGATTCCCACTATGCGGAAGATCTCATGCAAGAAACATTTTACCGAATGCTCGTCCATATTGATTATTATAAAGGCGAAGAAATTAGGCCGTGGTTATTTACAATAGCCTACAACGCCTTTATCGATTGGTATCGAAAAGAAAAAAAGTATAACACAACTACAGTGGAAGAATTCCATTTACCAAACGTGCCAAGTACAGAACATGAATATTTCGTAAAACATGAGATTGCTAGTTGGTTAGACAGTTTATCTTCTCTTCCGCTCGAAAGACGAAATGTCCTACTACTACGAGATTACTATGGATTCTCCTATAAGGAAATAGCAGAAATGACTGGTCTCTCATTAGCGAAAGTGAAAATTGAATTACACAGGGGACGAAAAGAAATAAAAAGCATAAAGGAGTGATACAGATGGGCTGTGCAGAATTTAAAAAACTATGGAAGAAGTATGAAAATGGAACGCTCACGCATGATGAACAAGAACTGTTAGAAAGTCATATTGAGTCATGTGAAGAGTGTGAAGCTTACTTAGATGAGCTGTTAACAAAAACAGAACCAATTAAGAAAAAGTTACCTCCAAAAGATCTTAAAATTCCTTTTTGGAGAATTAAGTGGAAACATCGTTTACAAACGTTTGGTTTTATATTATCAATTTGCATCGTTATCTATATAATCGGCGGGGTATTATCAGCCTTTTATTTTCAAGCTAATAATGATAAAAGGCTAAAAGAAATTAGAGAGGTTCCTTCGCTGGCACTTGAAGCAACTATCCCAAATAGCCGCGTTATGGGAGGCGGAACAAGTGTAGAAGCTTTTTTCCGTACAAATAGCCAATTTGATTTAGTAAGAACCGTCGGTAAAAAAGAAATGCCACTTGGTACAATAGAAACAAAAAGCTTCTTATCATCTGTAGATATCACGAAGCAAACTTGGATGAATCCGTTCTATCAACCAAAACTCTTCTTTGTTCATCCAAAAACAGAGCTGGGTGATTATTTAAAGGATTCATCAAAAAAAGTATGGGATACACTTGCAAAAGTACATGATGGAACCGTTGCAGAAGTAGCAATTTCTTTTGATAAAGCTTACACTTTAAAAGAATTAGAACCGCTTTTATATAGCATATTCGAGGCACAAGAACTCCCTCCAACTCCTGTATGGTACGCTTTAGATACAGGACAAGAAAGAAAAAATGTAGATGACTATATCCTACATGGCGGAGAAGCTATAGGGTTTCCAGAACATGTAAGATTCCTCGATAATGAAACTGACGGGCAGAAAACGCAAGAAGACAAAGTAACCGAAATGATGCGCGTCCTTTCTATCCATAAAAAAACGGTAAGCAAAATAGCAGCGCTTTCTGAGAAAGAACTAAACTTAGATAAACGTTATCAATATGTAAAGGATAACGGTGTAAAAGTATACGGAATTGTTATTACTGGCCCATCGAAAGAGTTATTAAAATTACAAAACTCCCCGCACGTACGTTATGCGACTCTTGGAGATATTGAGATTTGGAATTGGTTTGATCATTAATAAAAAAGAAGTAGCGCTCTAAAAACGATGCGCTACTTCTTTTTTAATTCGAAATCACTTTCACATACATCCCTCTCACCGCTTTTTCATAAGCAATATCACTCATCTGTCTTATGTTTTCTGACACAACAGACGACTGAACGATTTTCCCTTCACGAAGTAACGGCGGATCAATAAGACGCACTTTATTTTTCTGATGTAAATCATAATCGTTTCTATCTTCTTTTACCTTTACATTTCGATGAACTTTGCTTAATAAAGCTTCTACTTCGGGGTCATTACATTGCTGCAATTTCGAAATAAGCTCCTCATCTTCAAGAAGAAAATCATCTGCATGAATAATCCTTTTATGAAGAGCTACCTTTAACGTTTTCGCTAACATATCATTTCCGTAAATATTCATTGGTTCCATAAAGAAATCGATTACTTCCTTGTAATACGTTTCTGTAAACCATTCCGCTATTTCGATATTTTGCAGAACCATTTTCCCCTTTACTTCGATGACATCCTCTAAAAAACTGTGAACTTCTTCTAAAGAAATATACCCATATGTATACATATCTCGTAATGTATAATCCACTCTGTCTGCGCATAATTCTGGTGCTGACCTTTCGAGTAACGTCCATTTCGAATCATCTAACAAAATATCTTCATAGTTATAACCATACTTCGCAAGAATCGCTGGAATTTCTGAGTTTTTCACAACAGAACTAAATATCTCTTCATGATAACTTTCATCTTCATTATGAAAAACGTAATCAATCACATGGGAAAAAGCAGTATGTGATACGTCATGTAGTAAACCAGCAATCTGTTCTTCTACTGAACCACCTAGTTTTTTCACTAATAACATAACACCAACTGAATGATCAAAGCGCGTTACATTCCATTTCTCGTTCATTAAGTAACTTGCGCCTGCTTGATGAATTCCCTTTAGTCTTTGCATAGATTTACTTGAAATTAATTCTTCTACTACTTGATCCACTTCAAATTCTCCGTATAGTACATCTGATATGATCACTTACAATCCCCCTTTATTTTGATCGAGTCTTATAATCTTATCTCTTTTATGAAATTAGCACCAACATAAATATTTATTGTTATTTGTTTTTATTAAAAAAAATAGAGAGCCATCAGCTCTCTATTTCATAACCCCTATTCAAATGTAACTTCTACCTGCACAATCTCCGACCTACTTCCAAGTCTAAGCGGTGGTCCCCAAAATCCAAATCCAGAAGAAACAATTGCGTGGAACGCGCCTTTTTGTGCGTATCCCCAGTCTAGCTCGTACATTCTTCTCGTTACAATATGATTGGGCGCCATTTGTCCGCGGTGTGTATGACCGGATAATAATAAATCTACACCTGCCGCTGCTGCTTGTTTCAACTCAAATGGCTGGTGATCCATTGCGATAACAGGCATCGATTTATCTACCGTACTCATTAATTGTTCAAAGCTTTGACGATCTCGCTCTGTTTTATCTCTTCTTCCAACGAGATAAAAGTCATCTTCAATTGTAATTACTTCATCTAAAAGAATACGAATATCAATCTTATCCATCTCTTGTAAAAACTCTGGAACCGCTCTACCATAGTATTCATGGTTCCCTAAAACACCATATACGCCTAATGGTGCTTTCATTTGTTTCATGATTGGTCCCATATTCTTTTGAATGAACACACCTGGATGATCATCGATAATATCACCTGGCAGTAAAATAATATCAGGTTCCATCTCATTTACATGACGAACAAGCCTTTTTAAATGCGAAACGCCAGACAGTTTACCGAAATGCATATCAGAAGCCATCGCAATGCGTAAACTTTTACGTCCCTCTACTTTTTTCGGTATGTGCACCTCGTACTTTCTAACTACTGGGCTATATGCGTTGAATACTCCGTATGCAAAAATAAAGATAAACGCAAGTAACACGGCCGTTCCTGTCCAAATAATTGCCGCTTCTTTCTCTACTGAAAACTGTAAAAGAAAGACCATAATATTAGCTAATGGCAACAGCATAAGCGCATATTGTATAACCGCAAACCAAATCGAACCTATCGTTCGCAGAAATGGCAAAAACTTAAACACTTGCACGAGAATGTACGCATATGAAATAAATGCGACTATAAAAGCATAATATCCCCAAGATTCCCAGCCAAATACCGCATGAAGCCAAACCCATCCGTTCCAGCCGATGTAAAACATAAGTAGTGTGTATATAATTAATATGGTAAATATATTGAGATAACGAAGATTCTTCACAGCCAGCCTCCTTATTGATTTCTTTTATTATAACTTGTTATGCACTTATAACGTAAATATTAAGCGCTTCAATCTTCATAATAAGAACATTGATAAACATATTATCTTAAAATTTTTAAGAACGGCTGTAATGGACATTTTGAGTCTTAAGTGTTGGATGAAATTCTATTATCTTTATCGTTCAAAACTCACCTATGCAATTATGCATAACCATCCATTCCGTTTTATTTTCATGTTACGATATAAATGTAATACGACATATATCGACAAAGATAAAAGGAAGTGATTGTATGAAACGTTCTAAAACATACTTAAAATGTTTAGCATTATCTGCTGTTTTTGCTAGTAGCGCTGTAACTCTTTCAACACCTGCTGCTTATGCTCAAACAACATCGCAAGTTGTAACAGATATCGGACAAAATGCAAAAACACATACGAGCTATAATACATTTAATAATGATCAAGCTGATAATATGACAATGTCTTTAAAGGTAACTTTTATCGATGACCCAAGCGCTGATAAACAGATTGCCGTTATTAATACAACTGGTAGTTTTCTAAAAGCAAATCCTACTATAAGTGATGCACCTATTGATAACTACCCAATCCCTGGTGCTAGTGCAACATTACGTTATCCTTCACAATATGATGTTGCATTTAACCTTCAAGATAACAGCGCTCGTTTCTTTAACGTAGCACCTACAAATGCTGTAGAAGAAACGACTGTAACATCTAGCGTATCTTATCAACTTGGTGGCTCTGTTAAAGCTTCTGTAACGCCTAATGGCCCTAGCGGTGAAGCTGGTGCAACTGGTCAAGTCACTTGGTCTGACTCTGTAAGCTATAAACAAACTAGTTATAAAACAAATTTAATTGACCAAACGAACAAAAACGTAAAGTGGAACGTATTCTTTAACGGATATAACAATCAAAACTGGGGTATTTACACACGTGACTCCTATCATTCTTTATATGGAAACCAACTTTTCATGTACTCTCGCACATACCTATATGAATCTGATGCAAAAGGTAATTTAATACCGATGGATCAACTTCCAGCGCTAACAAATAGCGGTTTCTCTCCTGGTATGATTGCTGTTGTTATCTCTGAAAAAAATACAGATCAATCTAACTTACAAGTCGCTTATACAAAACACGCCGATGACTACCAACTTCGTCCAGGCTTCACATTCGGAACTGCAAACTGGGTTGGAAACAACGTAAAAGACGTTGATCAAAAAACATTTAATAAATTGTTCACACTAGATTGGAAGAATAAGAAATTAGTAGAGAAAAAATAAAGAAAACCGAACCTCCATTTAGATGGTGGTTCGGTTTTTATTTAAATTACAAAATCCTCCGGAATAAACACTTTCACTTCTTTCGGCTGTACGTATACGAAATCACCCGCTTGAATGTTCAGCTGCTTGAACTGTTCTTTCGTAATTTCTGCTTCTAAATATTCATCTGTTCCGTCTCGTTTTAATTCTACATATACGACAGGTCCGACTGCGTGAGAATAAGATACTTTTGCCGGGATTGCATCTATGCTTTGTTTCGTACGAGAGATTGATAAGTCATGCGGCCTTACGTAGGCTATTCCGTCTACGTTGGAAACGTGCTTATGCTCTGGTGCTTCTAGTTCGACCGATCCTACATTTAGCTTTCCTTTATGAACGCGGCCGTGAAATAAATTTACATTTCCTAAAAAATCGTAAACGAACGGGCTTGCTGGGTTTTCATATACTTCTTCCGGTGTTCCCATTTGTTCAATGCGACCTTCATTCATTACAACGATACGGTCTGCAACGTCTAACGCTTCTTCTTGGTCATGCGTTACGAATACGCTCGTAATTTGAAATTCGTCATGTAATTTTCGGAGCCATCTTCGTAATTCTTTTCTCACCTTTGCATCGAGTGCACCGAACGGTTCATCAAGTAATAAAATTTTCGGTTCGACTGCAAGTGCCCGGGCTAGTGCAATACGTTGACGTTGTCCACCAGATAATTGCGCTGGATAACGTTTAGCAAAGTCATCCATTTTTACGAGCTTTAATAATTCTGTTACCTTTTCTTCTATCGCTTCTGCTGACGGTCTTAAGCTTTTCTTTCTTACTTTTAAACCGAAAGCGACATTCTCAAATACATTCATATGTTTAAAGAGCGCATAGTGCTGAAAGACGAAACCGACTTGCCTGTTTTTCACGTGAATGTCTGTTAAATCTTCTCCATCAAATGAAATAGAACCTCCATCCGCTTCTTCTAATCCTGCAATAATGCGTAATAACGTCGTTTTCCCAGAACCTGACGGGCCTAATAAGGCAACAAGTTCACCTTTTGGAATATCCAAATGAATGTCTGTTAGTGCTTGAAATGTACCATATTGCTTTGATACACCTTGAATTTGAATACTCACCGTAATCCCCCTTATTGTCGTTTTTCCATTCGCCATTCAATCCAGTTTTTTATAACGAGTGTAAACACTGCAATTAATGACATTAACGTCGCTACTGCAAATGCTGCTGAAAATTGATATTCATTGTACAAAATTTCAATATGGAGCGGCATCGTGTTCGTAATGCCACGCACGTGACCTGATACGACAGAAACGGCTCCAAACTCACCGATAGCACGGGCATTACATAGAATCATGCCGTATAAAAGACCCCATTTTATATTTGGAAGCGTAACGCGCCAAAACATTTTCCAGCCACTTACGCCAAGTGATAAAGCTGCCTCTTCTTCACTTTTCCCTTGCGCCTGCATAACCGGAATTAATTCACGTGCAACGAACGGGAAGGTTACAAAGATTGTTGCGATAATAATACCTGGTACAGAGAAAATGATTTTCACTCCATGTTCAAGTAACCATTCGCCAAGAGCACCCCTCGGTGTGAAAAGTAAAACGAATACTAATCCTGCGATAACTGGTGACACAGCAAACGGCAGTTCAATAAGAGAGAGTAATACTTGTTTTCCTTTAAACTGAAACTTTGTAATAAGCCACGCGGCCGCTACCCCAAATATCGTATTAAGCGGCACAACGATTAACGCAACGAGAAGCGTTAATCTAATTGCTGAAAATGCTTCTTGATCTGTAATAGCGGCAATGTATACATCCATCCCTCTTTCAAAGGCTTTTAGAAAAATAGTTATGAGTGGCAGTAATAGAAAGAGAGATAAAAATAAAACTGTAATCGTAATTAATACGCCTGGTACAAGCTTAGATTCTTTTTTAGCTGATACGCTTTTTACTATTTTCTTTTCTAATAATGTTGGTTCCATTTTCTCTCCTCCTATTCACTTTTTAGTTCATGCCTTCTACTCCAGCTTTGAATCATATTAATAAGAAGAAGGAAAAGGAGGGAAATAATAAGCATCACGGTCGCTACAGCTGTTGCCCCCGCGTAATCATATTGTTCTAGTTTCGTCATAATCATCAGTGGTGCAATTTCTGTTTTCATCGGCATATTACCTGCGATGAAAACGACAGATCCGTATTCTCCTAATGCTCTTGCAAATGCGAGTGAAAAACCGGCAAGAAGAGCGGGAAAGATTTCTGGTAAAATGATTTTCACAAATATTTGTAAGCGGGATGCACCTAAACTCGAAGCTGCCTCTTCTACTTCTTTATCAATATTTTGCAGCACTGGTTGCACCATTCGAACGACAAATGGTAAACCGATAAAAGTAAGCGCAACGATAATTCCGAGTGGTGTAAAAGCTACTTTTATATGAAACAGACTAAATATTTTCCCAATCCATCCATTTTCCGCATAAAGCGTTGTAAGTGTAATACCAGCTACAGCTGTCGGAAGTGCAAACGGTAAATCAATGAGTCCATCTAATAGTCTTTTTCCTGGAAATTTGTAGCGTACGAGCACCCATGCTATTAATAAACCGAAAATGGCATTTACAATAGCAGCTGCAAATGAAGTTGTAAAACTAACTTGATAGGAATGCAACACACGCTCGTTCGTTATAACCCCAGCGAACTTCTTCCAACCTAACTGTGAAGTTTGAATAAATACGATAGAAAGTGGTATAAGTACGAATAAACTCATGTACAACATTGTAAATCCAAGCGATAATCCAAACCCTGGTAAAACACGTTTCTTCCTCATCCTCTTTCACCTCATCCCCCTTTAGCAGTACGCATTATTTTTGATAAATTTTATCGAATACGCCGCCGTCATTAAAGTGTTTCTCCTGCGCTTTTTTCCAGCCACCAAATAGTTCATCTACTGTAAATAATTGAACTTTCGGAAATTGAGATGTATATTTTTCTGCTACTTTTTCATTACGTGGACGATAAAAGTTTTTTGCCGCAATTTCCTGTCCTTTTTCTGAGTACAAATATTCAAGATACCCTTCTGCTACTTTTTTCGTTCCTTTTTTATCAACGACTTTATCTACAACCGCTACTGGTGGTTCTGCAAGTACACTAATAGAAGGGGTTACAATTTCAAATTTATCTTTTCCAAGCTCTTTTTGGGATAATAACGCTTCATTTTCCCATGCGATTAATACGTCACCAATTCCTTTTTCAACAAATGTTGTCGTTGCTCCGCGCGCTCCTGAATCTAATACTTCTACGTTTTTATAAATTTGGCTAACAAACTCTTTCGCCTTATCTTCAGTATTATTATATTTTTTCAGTGCGTATCCCCACGCCGCTAAATAGTTCCAACGTGCCCCGCCTGATGTTTTTGGGTTTGGTGTAATGACAGACACACCTTTTTTCGTTAAATCATCCCAGTCTTTAATACCTTTCGGGTTTCCTTTTCGAACAAGAAATACAATTGTTGACGTGTATGGAGTGGAATTATTCGCAAGTCGCTTCTGCCAATCTTCTGCTAATTGTTTTTTCTTACTAATCGCATCAATATCATAAGCAAGTGCTAGTGTAACAACGTCTGCTTCTAAGCCATCAATAACAGAGCGCGCTTGACTTCCAGATCCCCCGTGTGATTGTTTTACATTTACTGTTTGCCCGTGCTTCTCTTTCCAATACTTCGCAAAATCTTTATTGAAATCTTGATATAACTCCCTCGTTGGATCATAAGAAACATTTAAAAGCTCAACTGTTTTTTTATCTCCACTTCCTTCAGAATTACTAGTGGATGTTGCCGAACCACACCCTGATAAAAGTACAACTGCTGATAATAAAACACCTGTACTTTTCATAAACGCTGTCTTACCCCACTTTTTCATCGTTAAGCCCCCTTAGTTTATACAATAGAAAAAGGCACACAATATATTCACAAACGTGAACATTGTGCGCCTTCAGTTTATCTGATTAGCTTCTAATGTATTGTATTCGATTTCTTTTCATTTTAATTCTGTAATTCATATGTGTCAACTTGGAATTTGAATTTTCTTATTAAACTAAAATATTGGCATACTTCGAGCCCAATGATTTTTCAAATCAGCAAATTCTTTTGGTAACTTACTATTTTCATTCCATTCTAATTTATATGCATTTACTAACACCGTAGCCATTGATTCACGGTCCATTACTCCATTTTGATTAAAATTACCGTTCTTATCATTTTCAGAGTTCATTCATAATTTCACAAATAAGATATTGCACCCGACGTAAGCGTTAATTTCTTCTGTTCTACGTATGTCCCCTCCTTGTTGGTCATATACAGGTTTAAATATATGGCACCACCGCTTAATCAATACAAAAAAATGAGGCAACCACCTCCAAAGATGGTTGCCTCATTTTTACACTTGCATCGCTTTCTCTCTCAATGCTCTTCTTAACAACTTACCCGTCGTATTCTTCGGCAATTCTATTAAAAACTCAATGCTTTTCGGCACTTTATATTTCGCTAAATGTAACCTACAGTAATGCATTAGTTCTTCTTCTGTTACGTTTGCTTGCTTCAAAACGACGTACGCTCGCACAGCTTCTCCTAAGTTTTCATCAGGAACACCGATTACGACAACTTCCGCTACTGATTCGTGCGTATATAATACTTCTTCTACTTCACGAGGATATACGTTATAACCGCCAACTAAGACGATATCTTTTTTACGATCCACGATATAGAAGTAACCTTCTTCATCCATTTTCGCCAAGTCACCTGTATATAGCCAGCCGTCTTTCAATGTCGCAGCTGTATCTTCTGGTGCATTATAGTATCCTTTCATAACGTTAGGTCCGCGAACGATTAATTCGCCGACTGCGCCGACAGGTACTTCTTCCCCAAGTTCATTTACAATTTTATTTTCTACATGCCAAATATTTGTGCCAATTGATCCTGGTTTACGAGGACGATCTAGCGGATTGAAACAAGTAACTGGTGATGCTTCTGATAAACCGTATCCTTCTGAAACAATAACGTTAAAACGTTTTTCAAAGTTTTGCAGAAGAGCAACAGGCATCGATGCACCACCGGAAATACAAAGACGAAGCGTCTTCACATCTTCTGCGCTTGCTTCTTCAAATAAATATAAATAATTGTACATTGTCGGTACGCCAGCAAAGATCGTTGGTTCGTACGTGCGACAAATACGGAATACTTCTTTCGGACTAAATTTCGGTAACATTAAAATCGTTGCCCCGTTCACAATCGGTGCATTTACCGCAACTGTTAAACAGAATACATGGAACATAGGCAGTGCCGCAACAACGCGGTCATCAGCCGTATATTGTAAATACGACGCCACATCGTTCGCATTACTATATAAATTTTTATGTGTTAACATAGCGCCTTTCGGTTTTCCAGTTGTGCCCGAAGTGTATAGAATAACCGCTACATCTTCTTCATCTAGTTCAGGACCTTCGTAAGTTGTATCTCCAGTCCCCACAAAACTAGTAAACGTTTTCATTTTTTCGGTTTCTGTATGGTTAAAATCTGATGAGGTTTCACATATTATGATGTTTTCTAATGAAGGAAGTCTTGTTGTAAGAGATTGTATAACAGGTAGAAGGACGTCGAGTACGATGATTGTTTTTACATCTCCATTTTGTAAAATATAATGCATTTCGTCTGCTGTATAAATTGGATTAACTGGAATAACAGTTGCTCCGGCTTTCATTGTTCCGTATAAACCGACCAAAAAATGTGGTGAGTTCCCAACAACTAATGCGACATTGTCCCCTTTTCCAATGCCCATTTCTGCTAAATTGCTAGAAAACCTTGTGACCATTTTGTTTAATTGGTCATATGAGACCGACTGATCCATAAATATATAAGCCGGTTTTTCCCCCTTCTTTTTTGCCGTTTCAGCCAAAGATTGAACGAGATTCACAAAAACCCCACCTTTATAAATTTTAGAATATTTAAAAATTCTAAATTAATTATATTAAAAGAAAATTAAAGTGGCAAGTGATATTCTATTAACTGCATATAGACAGATCACCTTCTCTTAGTTTACTTTGGAAAAATAAGGGGATTTTATTTACAAGTAATTTATAACACTAGACCAAAAATCATTTTAGGATAATATGCACTCATCTTTTCTCTAAGTTTATCAAGTTCTTCTTTATTTAATGTCGTATGCTCCCCGTGCAAGTTAAGAGCATCCGCTCCATCTTCATGAAAATAAACTGTAACATATAATGCCGGTAACCCTATATTGTCTTCATCTATTGATAAGACGACATCTGGTGTTTTATTAACAGTGCTGAATGTTTCATTTCTTTTCCACTTCTTATTTTGAAACATGTCTTGTATATCATGTATCTTTCGTTTGTTATCTGTATGCGTAAAATATATAACATTATCCTCCGCTGGTTTTCCGATAGACAAAATTGTACGACTTGAGGGCGATCCACTGTTACACGCTGTCATTCCGACGGCGAAGCTGAGTAATAATACAACGTACATTACCCTTTTCATTTCGATTCGCCTCCTTTTGAATATATATATTCCTTTACGAGGGGCAAATGTCCTGTGATTTTATGTTTTGTGGTAAATGAAATTATATGAGTGATTTTTCAGTTATATCAGCGCAACTCCATTTATATCAGCGATTTTCCAGTTATATCGACTTACCGACAAAATCTGACAATCTACACAAAAAGAAAGAGGCTGCCCGTTATGGCAACCTCCCTTATTTTTAGAAGAATAAATGTAAGAAATCTTCTGTTGTAATGTTACCGAAGTAACGTGCGATATCTACGCCTTCTAAAGCTACAGTGAATGCATCTTTATCGAATTGAACGCCTGTTAGACGCTCTTCAATATCATGAACATCTAGTGAACCGAAGAAGTCGCCGTAAATTTTGCATTCTGTTACTGTTCCTTTTTTCACTTCAAGACGAACGTCAACTTGTCCAACTGGGAAGCGGTGTGAATGTTGTAAGTTGAACTTCGGTGATTTTCCGTAGTTCCAATCCCAATTTTGGTAACGTTCTTCAGAAAGTTTATGGATCTCTTTCCAATCCTCTTCTGTTAATTCATACGTTGGGATTTCTGTTTCTCCTTCGAAAATTGTTTCTAGAAGAAGTTGTCTAAACTCTTCTGTCGTCATTTCTTCGTTTAGGAACTCTGTAATGTTCGCAACGCGGCTACGGATTGATTTAATACCTTTTGATTGGATTTTATCCATTTTTACTTTTAACGCTGATACGACGTGATCGATTTCAGAGTCAAATAGTAACGTACCGTGACTGAACATACGACCTTTCGTTGAGAACTGCGCATTACCCGAAATTTTTCTACCTTCAGCTAAAATGTCGTTACGACCACTTAGTTCTGCATTTACACCTAATTTACTAAGCGCTTTCGTTACAGGCTCAGTAAATTTTTTGAAGTTGCTGAAACTGTCTCCATCATCTTTTGTAATAAAACTGAAGTTTAAGTTTCCTAAATCATGATATACTGCGCCTCCGCCTGATAGACGACGAACGACATGAATACCTTTTTCTTTTACGTAATCTGCATTAATTTCTTCTACTGTGTTTTGGTTTTTACCAATGATAATCGAAGGCTCATTAATGTAAAACAGTAAATATGTTTCGTTAATATCTAAATTCTTCACACAATATTCTTCAATCGCTAAGTTTATTCTAGGATCTGTAATCCCTTTATTATCAATAAATAACATCGTATCACCTCATGAGTTCCATACGTAACCACTATGCGCTAACGTAATATGGCCACTGAAAATTTGTTTTGCTTCTGTTACTAAATCAGATGGGTTGCCTGTATGCGGTAAGTGCGTTAATAAAAGTTCTTTTACATTCGCATCTTTTGCAATACTTGCTACTTCTGTACTATTCATATGCCCTGCTTTTGCAGCCTCTTGATGTGCATACATATTACACTCACAAATGAAAAGATCAGCATCTTTCGTGAATGGAATGAATTCAGGAATATAACTTGAATCAGCGCTGTATACTACAGCATCATCTCCAGCTGTAATACGCATCGCAAAGCATGTAACAGGATGAACAGTTTTTAAGAACGAAATCGAGAACGGTCCAACTTGAAGTGTTTCTTCTGGATTGTACGCGATTCCTTTCGTATGTGGTTCATGTGTTAAAGAATGGAATCCATTCTCGTCAAACGTATGACCGTATATTGGTAATTCCGGTAGTTGCCTTGTTGTCGCACTCGTAATTAATCTCGCATATTGCAATACCCCGATATCCGCAACATGATCGTGATGATAGTGTGACAGTACAACTGCATCTATATGAGATGGTGTTATATATTTTTGAAGCTGTGCTAGTACACCACTACCACAGTCCACAAGTAAACGAAAACCATCGTGTTCAAACAAATACCCCGACGTTGCTTCTCCCGCTTCTGGAAAGCCGCCCCAAAAGCCGACAACAGTCATTTTCATATGTATCCATCCTTTCTAAAACCGAGTAGAAATGCATGTTTTACTTACATCCTACATTGTTAACTATAATCCATTTCCTAAACTTTTTCATTAATTTTCAATTTTGTTATAAAACAGTTGTTGACTTTTATTTTTTGTACTAATACAATGATAGTAAGAAATGGAAATGGAGGGATTGACATGATCGATCAACCAATGGAGTTTTTCAGAAATTTACCGACGAAAACTTGTGCGCACTGCGGGAAAGAAATTGATGAGCAACACGAAGCATACCATAACAAATGTGATGATTGCGTTCACGAAGAATAGTAGTTTTTGAACATAAAAAAACCTAGCAGACATAGTCTACTAGGCTAATAACATCTTATCCTTCATCGTTGAACCTTTCACCAAGAGCTCCAGTTCAAACTCATACAATTCTTTTTTCCGATAATTTTTCGTATGGATTTTATCCATCATCAGGTCGACAACTTTTCTGGCCATTTCATCAATTGGCTGTTCAATTGTCGTAATACCTGGTTCTGTAATCTGCGATAATATTTGATTATCAAAACCGATAACAGCGAGATCATCTGGAATGCTCCAGTTATGGCGTTTCGCCTCTGAGATAATTCCAGCTGCTACCTCATCGCCTCCTGCCAAAATCGCGGTAGGATTTTTTTTGTCCTTTAATACTTCATGGAATATTCGTTTTCCATCTTCCCAAGAGAAAGCGTTTTCAAGAAAGTCAATCGCTTCTACTTGGCGGCTCTTCTCAGTTATTGCACGTAAAAAGCCCATTTTTCGCTGCTGGCTAACGACTTTGGTTTCGTTACCACGGCAAAAAATAAGATTACGATATCCTTGATCTAACACATGCTTCGCAGCTATGTATGCTCCTTGCGCATGATCAAACTTCACTGTTGGAATATTTGCTTCCTCAATATATTCATTACACAACACGATTGGACCGTGCTGTAAGTATGGCTCTACATCTTCCCACGGATTTTCTAGTGAACATAGAATAATCCCATCTACTTGTTTCGTAGATAATAATTGTAAATACTCCATCTCTTTTTCCGGTAAATATCTTGTTTGACAAATAATCAGTTTATATTTATGTTCAGAAGCAGCAATCTCGATTGCTTCAATAAATCTACTGAAGAAAGGATTTGTAATCCTTGGAACTAGCACCGCAATTGTTTCCGTTTTTTGTTTACGAAGCCTTCTCGCCGCAGAATTAGGAACGAAGCCTAAATGCTTCATTGCTAATTGAACCCTTTTTTTCTTCTCATCTGAAACATATGGATGATTATTAATCACCCTAGAAACCGTTGTCCTTGATAACCCTGCTAATTTCGCCACGTCCTCTATAGTCGACACGAAATTCTCCCCCTTTGCATGAAAACGTTTTCTTAAATTGATTATATAGTATATTATTGGAAACTGCAATATCGGTTGTTATGATTTTACTATATTAATATTATACATAGGTAAAAGTCTGTTAATGCAGGGGCAATATACTGCTTTTAGAAATTTACGTTATGTACATTCCTTTTCTTAATACCATATATTCTTTATTTAATATAAAAGCCCATCAATACATCATCTCCATATGATCCATCTTCATATTTAATTTGCTTTCGTTGCCTTCCTTCTTCTACAAAACCCATACGTTTGTACACTTTAATTGCCCGATCATTAACAGAAACTACACCTAAGCAAATTTTCTCTAAACCTTTCTGCCCTTTAGCCCAACTAATAAGAAATTCAATTAATTTCGTGCCGATGCCTTGATTACAATACGCCTCTTTAATCCCCATTCCCATTGTGCCTGCGTGTTGTAACCGTTCTAGTTCATATCGGTTGAAAAGTAAAAAGCCTACCACCTTATAATCTACTTCATACACAATATAAAGATTACCTTTCTCATTACTTTTCCGTATCTTTTCTCTTTCTGCATCAATATCATTCGGTAATTTCTTTGGAGATACTATGAAAAACTTTGTAGTATTTTCCGATAATATAATTTCTTTTCTAATGTTCATTATTGCTTCTGCATCAGCCTCTTTTGCTAATCGTATCATTGAATCACCTCGTACTTTTTCTTTTAAAAAATAATATTAAAACTATAAAACGTCCAATATGCAATATTGCATATTGAGAATCTTTTTACTCTTGATACAATATTCATACATCAAAATAAAAGGAATGTATGCAATGAATCCAATATTAACAGCTGCAAAACAACTATTACATAAAGAAGAAAAGATTTTATCTACTTTAAAATGTTCACTTACTGGCTATATGATTACGCATAAAGTCCCGTATCCTGGCATGTTACTTGCTACTAATAAAAGACTTCTCTTTTTTAGCCAATATAAAAACACATTCATTGCCGAATTTGATTACGAAAAAATTCTATCCATAGAAACGAAGAGAAGAATCTTTGACAAAAAAATAATATTTTACTATGAAGATGAATATATAACGCTTGGATACATTACAAGTTCGAATGTTGAAGCGTTCATAGACTTACTACAAAGAAACAGCAAGACTAGCACAGGCTTATAATCAGCGGGGATCCCCTCGCTGATTCATTATTTTAACTCCTCCCACTTCGTCCAAACTTCTCTCCCGTTTATACGGTACATATTATCCTCTCTATCCATAAACCTATGTACAATAAATTCACGTCTAATTGTACAAAAATCATCATGATATTGTTTTATAAATGTATTAATTTCTTTTTCTGTATATTGATTTCCAGCATCTAACTTGCTAATTAAAAGCTCTAACAATACTAGTTTCTTCTTCTTTTGACCTGGAATCGATTTTAAGCGCTCCTCTTTATCGAAAAAGTTACGAATGGTCGTATCACGGAATTTCATTTCACTTTCAGTCATTTTTTATCCTCCATCACTTTTTTTCTTTATCTTTTCACTTAAAATATCAATAAAGTAATATCCACCCATTAACACATAATAGAACGTAAGTATTCCAAATGCATCTTTCATACTTGTATATACTTCTTTATCAAACAATATAGGTGAAAGGGCATAAACAAGAAAGATTATTAGCGGATTTACGATAAAATAATAAGTAAGATTGCCTTTCATCATATCAACTCTTCTACCCTATGTTTCTCTGTAAATTGTTGTAATTCCTTTTCTTTCGTTTCTATAGCTTTTAGAAAGATTTATAGATGAACTAAGGAAAAGATGCCCTCTATTAAAATAAAAAAGCACCAAAAAGGTGCTTTTATCTACGCTTCAACCGATTGATTTTCAGCAACATTTTTAAATTGTCGTTTGTGCATCAAAGTTAAGGAAGCGATTGTTCCAAGTGATAATACAACGATAAAGATCATGAGCATTCCTATGTTTTTCCACATGAAGTCAAAGTCTCCACTCGATACGACTGCTTTCAATCCTGATACAGAGTATGTCATCGGTAACCAAGCATTGAATGGTTGTAAAAACTTCGGAATCAATTCTAGTGGGAATGTTCCAGCACTTGTTGTAAGCTGCATAATTAATGTGATGATGGCGATAAAACGGCCTGCATCACCGAATGCTGTTACTAAACATTGAATTAATGCGATAAATGCTAAGCTTGTAACGATGCTAAAGAGTATGAAGTACGGAATACTTTGTACTTCTACACCTAATCCGAACAGTAATATAACATCTGCTACTATCGCTTGAATAATACCGACGGATAGTAAAACACCGAACTTACTAATAAACCAGCTAAACCCTGATTTTGGAACACCGACTGTATCGCGTAATGGGTATACGATAGATAGTAGTAATGCCCCAACGAATAAACCAAGTGATAAGAAATATGGTGTAAATCCAGTTCCATAGTTTGGAACTTCCGCTATTTTTTCCGTCTTCACTTTTACAGGACTTGCAAACATATCATACGTTTTATCCGTCCCTTTTACTTCACCAGTTTTTTCTGCTCCTTCGCCAAGTTTCTCAGCAAGTTCACCTGAACCATCGTTTACTTTTACGAGACCATCCGTTACTTTTCCTGATCCGTCTGCTAGTTTATTAACGCCATCGATTAGCTGGGTTGAGCCAGTTGATAATGTGCCTAAGCCTGTTGTTACTTGACCGGAGCCGTCTGCTAATTGATTTACTCCACCTGCCATTTGATTTGCTCCTACAGATAATGTTCCTAAACCACCTGTTACTTGGCTTGAACCATCTGCTAATTTGGATACCCCTGCTGATAATGTTCCTAAACCGCCTGTTACTTGACCGGAGCCATCTGCTAATTTGGACACCCCTACAGATAATGTTCCTAAACCGCCTGTTACTTGGCTTGAGCCATCTGCTAATTGATTTACTCCACCTGCCATTTGGTTTGCTCCTGCAGACAATGTTCCTAAACCGTCTGTTACTTGACTTGAGCCATCTGCTAATTGATGTACACCACCTGCCATTTGATTTGCTCCTACAGATAATGCACCTAAACCGCCTGTTACTTGACCAGAGCCATCTGCTAATTGATTTATCGCATCAATTAATTGATCGGATTCATTTTTAAATTTATTTGCGCCTTCTTTTGCTACATTTAAATTCTTACCAAACCCTTGGAAATTTTCAACAAATCCTTTTTGTGCACTGGCTAATTTCTCAATACCCTCTGTTAAAGAGTCCAATTTCGCTGTATTCGGTAGTTTGTTTTGTGCATCACTTGTTTTTTGATTTATTTCGCCTTTTAATTGTTTTACTTCTTCATTTAATTTATTTGTTCCACCTGCTACTCCGGTAGATTTTTGTTGAACTGTAGCTGTACTTTTTGCAGCACTTGTTATAAATGGTTGTAACTGCTCTTGATATTCTTTCGGTAAACTCTCGATTTGCTTTTGTAAATTCGCTACATCTTGCGCTGCATTTTTTGCATCTCCTGCTGTTGATTGCGTAAGTTCATTTAACTGATTTACATTCGCCCCAGCTCCATCTATTTTCTCATTTACTGTATTCAATATAGAAGGGCCTTTCGACTGTATTTCCTCTAAACCTGCAGCAGAATTTTTCACTTTACTATTTAAATCTTGCAAACCCTTTTCAATTTTTTGAGAAGCTACCTCTAATTGGTTTTGTCCCCCAACCAGTTGTTCCATACCATTTGATAAATCAGTTGTTCCTGTTTTTAATTCACCGGATTTACTTACTAATTTGTTCAAACCACCGGTCACTTTCTCAGATCCATTACGCAATTCGCCAATACCTTTTTGCATTTCACCCGTTTTGTTATTTAACGTATTTAAACCGTCTGTTACTTTTCCTGACCCATCTACTAATTTTCCGATACCTGTTTGCATCTCACTTGTTTTACTATTTAACGTATTTAAACCGTTCGTTACTTTTCCTGATCCATCTACTAATTTCCCGATACCTGTATTGCTATTTAGTGCATGTAAACCATCTGTTACTTTTCCGGATCCGTCCACTAATTTCCCGATACCCGCATTGCTATTCAGTACATGTAAACCATCTGTTACTTTTCCGGATCCATCTACTAATTTTCCGATACCTATTTGCATCTCACCTGTTTTACTATTTAACGTATTTAAACCTGCTGTCACTTTCCCAGATCCATCAAATAGTTTCCCAACGCCATCCTTCATCTCCCCAGATTTCCCTTGCAGTGTATGAAGGCCATCCGTCACTTTACTTGAACCATCATGCAGCTCACTTGATCCGTCTTGTAGTTTATTTGCTCCTTCCGCCCCATCTGCTAATCCTTTTGAGACGTCTTGAATGGAATCAAACATTTTCTCTGCATATGTTTTCGTTAACGTGCTTGCTACTTCACCTTTAATTTTTTCAATGGCTGTTCCTCCAATTTGTGAAGATAAGAAGTTTAAGCTTTCGTTTGGAATGTACTCTAAGTTTAATGGCTTTGGATTGTCTTTTAGTAACGTTGTAGCGTTACTTGAGAAGTCATCTGGAATGCGCACTAACATGTAATACTTTCTACCTTCCATTCCTTTCTTCGCTTCTTTTTCACTTACGAACTCCCATTTAAAACTTTTATTATCTTTTAAATTATCAACGAGCCCTTTTCCGACCTCAATTGATTTCCCAT
This sequence comes from Bacillus sp. B2-WWTP-C-10-Post-4, assembly GCF_009183805.1. Classification (NCBI taxonomy): domain Bacteria; kingdom Bacillati; phylum Bacillota; class Bacilli; order Caryophanales; family Bacillaceae; genus Bacillus; species Bacillus sp. B2-WWTP-C-10-Post-4. The sequence goes on from NZ_WEII01000004.1 coordinate 155,644, forward strand.
CAAATACTGCGCCTTTATCTAAATTGACTACTGCAACTGGTAAGTCATCTAACTGTTTATACGGATCCCAAAGGCCCACAAAAACATCCCTGCATATAAAATCGGTACGAATAAGACCGCAATAATTGGAATTAATATTTTTTTACTTTTAATAATTTCCATGAACTCTTTCCGAAGTAACTGATTCCCTTTCATAATTTCTCCCCCTTTTATAAAATGACCAAAATGTTCATATAGTCATTTTTACCCAAACAAAAAGGCTATACTTGTTCATACATATGCCTTATCCCCGAATTTATTACTATGCAACTTTTTCTTATTATGATTATAATTTTTCTATATCCCCCCCTTAACTTAAATATATGACCGTATTGTTCATTTGGTCATTTTTTATAAAATTAAAAGGATTATCTTAGTTTGACAATCCTTTTAGTAAATAAAGTTCAAATAACTCTGCAATTTTTTCTTTTTCTAGCGGTTCGTGATTTTTTTCCCAATCAAAAATAAGCGATACATATAGACGAAGCATAATAAATGCTGTAATTTCTGGATCACATTTGCTAATTTCACCTTTTTCAATCGCAATCTTTAAATACGATTGAATAACAGAAACGATTTCCACATCAACTTGTTGCATCACTTCTTGTACTTCTTTCGTTCCCATATCGCGCTCTTCTTGAATTAATTTAATCATGAGCTGATGTTCTTTTCTAAATTCCAAGATGCTATATAATGCTCTATGTACATTTTCAAAAAATGAAACATCTGAACGAATTGCACTTTCTGCAACTTGCTTCATTTCTGTAATTAAATTAGAAATAATTTCACCAAATAACTCTTCTTTATTTTTGAAAAAAGTATAAATCGTTCCTTTCCCTACATTCGCTAACTTCGCTACTTGATCCATCGTTGTTGCTTTATAGCCGAACGCTGAAAAAGACTTTGTTGCAGCCTCAATAATAGAACGTTTTCGATCTATTGCCACATCATCACCTCCAAAAATGACCAATTGGATAATATAGTCAATCAGTACATCTTTGATATTACCACACGCTTACATTCTATACAAGTTCTCTTTTTATTATTTCCAGTATAAAAAAATTCCAGTCAGTGTATATCATACTTTCCATAGTTTATCAAAAAGTATACTTGTATGGAAAGCTAGAATATATTCGTAAATAATTGCTGACTAGATCCCACTAGAAATTTAATAAAATAGACAGTGTTCTTAAAACCAACGGTTTAAGAACACTGCCTTTTATTTTGACATAGAAAGTAATATTTTCTCCATCTCTTTCTTAGTTAGATCATCATCAATTATCTCTTCGTATATCTTTGTATCTCTTGTAAAAATATCATTTACTATGACAATTTGATAATCACTATTCTTACCTTGTGCTGGTACAAACATTTTAAGGCCCCTTAACTTCCCCTCTCCATGAGAAGATTTATTATATACCATTCCTTTCCCATCTAAACTATAACTTTCTAGATTCTCTACTCCAGGCATCATATAGTGTAGCGGATCCTTACCACCATTAACATTACCATCCATATACATCCTTGACTGGTAAATTGTAAAACCATATTTTCCTTTTGTATATTCTGATTTAATAACTAATTCTACATCTCTTCCAAAATATGAGTCAGCCCATTCTCTCTTTAATTCATAACCTTCAGGTATATAAGTCGGCTGCTTAATTTGATACGGTACATGTTCTTTCGCTTCTTCTATAGTATATGTTAAAGACTTCTCCAGCTTATCTCCAAGCGGTTTTAATGTCTTCTCAATAGTAGCTAGTCTTTCTTGATCAGCTTTCTTCAAGCGTTCAGGTTTATATTCCTTTGTATCTCCATCATAATTCTCAGGCACATTTTTCTTAACCATTGCTTTTTTATGAATTTCTTGCGCTTCCTTAAATAATCGAACATACTGCTCAAATTCTTCTTTTGTAAAATTCTTTTCTGCCAAATACAAAAAATCTGTATTCTTTTTATATGACGTTATTGACATCCCCCATTCTCTACTTGCATTCTCCGGTGTACCTAATACTGTTTCTATCGCTTTTTCAAATGCCGCTTTAGATTGCTTTTTTTCTACAACTTTTTCTTTCTGTCTTTCATCTCCCTCAGTTATCCTTGCATTTAATAAAAATCCGCCCGCTATAGCTGCTATAGCAATAACTCCAAGTAAAGAAAGGCGATACGATTTCTTTTGAAACTTTTTAATCATAACGATTCTCCTTTTTAGTGTTCGTTTATTTCTACTTAAATTTGCTAGGCTTGGTACTTGATAGGAATAGTGTTCTAGAAGGGTAATAATTGTATGACCGTATGCAATTTGTTCCTCTTTATCTATAAAAGTAAGTGCATATGCATCACATGCCAATTCTTGATCTTCTCGCATACAAAAATAGGCGTACCAAAGAATTGGATTGAACCAATTTAATAGGATTAAACTGTACATAATCCAATTTACAGCTACATCTTTTCTCTTAATATGAGCTAACTCATGGTAAAAGACATATTGTAATTGTTGCTCATTTAATACTTTCATATGTTTTTTTGATAGTAATACTTTTGGGCGGAAGAAACTAAACACAGTTGGACTTGCAATTTTTCCTGCTAAACGTAAGGAAACTGCCTTCTTCACTTTCATAGACTGCTTACAGCGATTAAACACTGTAGTGACCTGTTCGTCCGTAATATCCGGTTGTTTCTTTATGTAAGAATATAAACGTCTATTTGTAAGAAACGTGATGGCTGCTAATATGATTACCCCAGCTAGCCAAACATACAAAGCAAGTTTGTATAAAGAAAATGTAGTCTGTTTTTCCGAACTGACTTTTACTTCCGGTTCGCTAGTTTTTGTCACCATTTTAGAATTTGATTCCAATTCCACTTTTCGGTCGCTTTCTATGTTCACTATATTCTCAGTAGCCGGCATATTTTTTGGAATAACTTCCGATACGCTAGAACTATAAGAAAGCAATGAGTAAATGCTATAAGAGCTATCTGGCGACCACGGTAAAAGGAGTCTTATCATTAATACGATCCACAGCATATATTGCCACCGGGGGGTTAATTTATTTCTAAATAGAACTTTTATACATAAAATAAATCCGACTAATATGCTAGCCATAAGTGACGTTTCTATAAGCCAATCAAAAAAATGAGGAAGGTATACATTTATAAGCGTGTTTATCATTTTTATCGATCCTTCCTCTTATTCTCCTCTGTCTTCTCATCTAAAATGCGTTTTAATTCATTAATATCTTCTGAAGATAATTTCTCCTCTTTTAAGAAATTAACAAGTAATGGCTTAAACGCTGCACCGCAAAAACGTTTTAGTAAAGATTTCGTTTCCACTTGCAAATAATTATCTTGTGATACTAACGGGTAATAAGCGTACATACGCCCTTTATCTTGATGGTAAGAAACGGCTTCCTTTTGCACTAATCGATTAATTAATGTGCGGATTGTTTTCGGTTTCCAGTCCATTGCATCTTCCAGTTCTTCTATAATTTCATTCGCTGTTTGCGGAGAACTCGACCAAAGTACTTTCATAATTTCTAATTCCGCTTCAGATATTTTAGGTAATTGATTTGTCATCGTATGTTTCACTCCTAAGTATTACATTTGTAATCTATAATTAAGATTACAAATGTAATACTTAATTGTCAACCATATTTTAGAAAAATTAATTTCAGCTAAACCTTACTTACCAACAACAAATTTCCTCTTTTTCAAATAATCAAATAAAAAAACAAGAAAATCTTTACAATTAATAGTAATATAGAAAATAGACAAGTTTATCAAAACAGTGGAGGCTTTTTCAGTCATGATGCGTGCACTTCGTTTAAATATAAAGCAAGCTTTTTGTAGTCGTATTTCTTTAATTATGATGCTTAGTGGATTCGTTCTTATTTGCATTTATCACTATTATTATGTAATTCGTTATTTAGGAAACGCAGCAAATGGTCCTATATCAACAGATTTAAAATGGATTGGATTTCGCGACAATGAAATGGATGTTTATTTATTATTAATGCCCGTTATTGCGAGTTTCCCCTTTAGTACAAGTTACAATTCGGATAAGTCCGATGGTTTTAAACCGTTTGTGAGTAAGGGGATTTCTATATTTCCTTATTCAGTAGCGAAATATATCGTTACTTTTTTTTGCGGAGGATTTCTTTATACACTTCCATTCATCTTATCGTTATTATTTTGCAAATTAACCATTCCAGACGGAACACCTACGGTTGGTTCAGGCATCATAAATGCTGATGGAATGTTCGCAAACCTATATTTTGATGCGCCTCTCACTTACATTGCTGTATATATCGGAATTAATTTTTTATTTGCAGGTTTAATGGCCCTTTTAGGACTTGCTGCATCTGTATGGTCACAAAAAGACTATATGGCAATTCTCTTTCCATTTGCAGCCGCCTCCATTCCTTACGTCCTGCTAAATACAATACTTCCTTCAATAGGCGGAGCACCTTTTCATTTATATGATCCGAAACAACCATTGCAAGGCATGTCACCATATATTTTAATGACGCAATGTGCTTTCTTCCTTTTCGTTAGCTTACTTATGTATATACAAGGAGTAAAGCGGGATAGAAAAAAATATAAAAGAAGACTGCAAAAAAGAGAGCGGTGTAGAAAAGCGTTTCAAGTATAATAAAACCCTAATTTCCTTACTATATTGGAAATTAGGGTTTATTTACTATTCACTTATGGCGTACCTGCCACTCCCCATAAAATAACAACCGCTACAAAATAAATCGCTTTAATACCTACAACTAAACATAATGAAACAATTGCATATTTACTTAATTCTCTTCTTGCACCTATTAAAGTGAAAATAACCGCCAAACTAAATGTTATATAAGAAGCTGCTGTATGTATTAAGTTATACGTAATATCTAGATTGCTTGTAAGTCCTGTTATATCAGCTACAAACTGAAGCATGATGATCGTACTAAAAAAAATTGCAAACTGATTCATTACCTTTCCATTTATTTGTAACTGCATTGTTGTCCCCCTTATTAAAAACTAAATATTCAATCAATTTTATCATTAGATTACAAAAAAAGGAATCATCTCTTTATACTATTCTATAACGATGCAAAAAAAGAACGCTTAGTCACCTAAGCGTTCCCCACTTTAAGAAGCCTTCTTCAAATCAATTTGAGCAAGTACTGGGTCGTGGTCACTCACACGTCCGTGTTCTTTCATAATGTTTGAGTTTAAGTGTACTGGGTCTACAATTGTGTGTGGTGCGATATTGTTTGTTACTAAAATATGATCTAACACTTGTGCATTTCCTTCGTGAATGTACGTGTAACGATTCTCTTTCGGCACTGTGTTTAACATATCTTTTAAGATTGTTCCCTCTAGTGTTTTTAGTGGTTTAGAGAATTCGAAATCGTTCATATCACCTAACACAACAACTGGTGCATTTGTATTCTTTTTCTGAATTCCTTGCACGAAATAATTTACTTCTTGTGCTAACTGAATTCGTTTGTCTTCACTCTTTAATACGAGCGGCTGCACTTTTCCAAATGGCGTTGCATCTCCTAGTTTTGAGTTTAAGTGATTTGCAACGACAACAATATTTTGTCCTTGGAACGTAAATTCTGCCGCTAACGGTTTACGTGTACTTTCAAACAATGGATTTTCGTCTCCAATACGAACAACATTCTTATCAAGTAACTTCGGTACCGTCGCTAATTTCACGCGTGATGGATTATAGAAGAAGCCGACGCGAATATTCGCTCCTGGTGCTCCTCCATCTTGATTATTGTTTGGAGCGATTTCTACATACTCATACTTCGGTCCACGAATTTCTAGAACTGCATCAATGATACGTTTTGCGCTTAATGACGCATCTGTTGTACCGTCATTAATTGATCCGTTATTATCTTGCATTTCCTCTACACCGATAATATCTGGCATTTTTAAGTTGTATTTAATAGAATACGCTAACGCTTTTACTTTTTCATCTGTTGTTTCTTTTTTATTCGCTGAGAAGTTTTCAATGTTATATGTAGCAACCGTTAACTTATCAAGACGTGGCTGAATATTTGCCCCTACTTGCTTAAATCCACCATCCACTACAGCTGGCAGTTCTGTTATTGGCGAAATACGGAAAGAACCGTAATCATATCCTACTACCCCTGTTATATCTCCAGTAAAAGTATCTCCTACTTTTGCTACATAATTGCGAGGTACTTTTACAGAAAGGCGCTCTGGGTTTAATTGATTTTCATCTAATAGAGGTGTGCCATATTGTGTTACTATTTTATCTCCACTATTTTTTACTGTTACATATAAATTTCCGTTTTTCTGAGGTGTAATAATTTTTGGTGTTGGCATCGTAACACGCATACCTTCTATACTTTCATAGAAGTCGATTGCATCTTCATTTGGATCAAATAAACCAAATGCATCATTATCAATAATCTGGTCCGGGATTTTCACACCGTTTTCCCCAAGTACAATCGGTGCTGGCAAAGATTGATCTTTTGCGATTACAGCAACGCGGCTCGCTTTAATTTCAGTCGTCGTTAAGTCTGTTTCAAATCGTTCTGCATATCCTGGTCCAACATATTCTTCTACTACTCCATCAACTTGAATAAGATCTCCTACTGCTATATTCGCATCTTTTTTATATACGTACATACCTTCTGAAGTAGCTGGATCATTATCTGGCTGATTATCTTCTATATAAAAGCCGTTTTTATCAAGCGCTGTGACAACGCCTTCCACATTGTTTACTTTCTTCCCGTTGTAAGGAGACATATGTGATTTCCCTTGAATGTCATGAATACGAACCTGTTCATTATTTACGATAATAAATGAAAATGTCGAAATTGCTGAAGGAGTAAGTCCTTCTTTTTCTGCGATTGCTTTCACTACACTATTTTCATTCACTATAATTTGTCCATTATAACGAACACTTTTATTAGTAGGATTAGAGCCATCTAACGTATAGTAGATTGTTGCGCCTTCTGTATTCGTCGTTAATGTTACCGCTGTTCCTTTAGCAACTTCTCCACCGTTCGGTGAAGCTACTACATCGCTAACACGGTTTTGTCCTTCACCTTGAAACTTATAAGCTGTTACTGATTTTAGACCTGGGTTACTAAAATATAATTCAAGGGTCCCAGTCAAACTAACTTTCTTCCCGATATTTTCAGGGTGATCTTTTACATTCACTGCCGTTCTCACATCACCTTTCGGTAACTGAACGGGCATGATTTTGTCTGGATTCGTTTCGTTTGGCGAATCTGCAATTGCTACGTTTGTATCATCAAACTTAGCTGGATCCTTCGTATATTTAGAAGAACTTTGCGTATATCCAACAATATATCCTTCTACTATCCCCTTCGTTTTCCCTTGCTGCTTAAATACTTGAATTGCTTTTTCTACTGACATAGAAGCAGTTTCTTCTGCTTGCGCTAAAGTTCCAGTAAATGAAAGCAATAGCAAGAATGATAAAAAGACACTTAACAATTTCTTCACAGCCATTTTCCTCTCTCTATTTCATATTTTCTCAGCATTTCTATCATAACAAATGATTCGTTATATAGAACTATATTTCGACAAATTTTACAAAAGATTTATTTAATTTACAAGCTTTCAAACTATAATACAAAATAATAATTTTACACCTTCTACAAATACACTCTATAATGTTAGAGAGAGAAAACAGAAAATATCGACATTTAATTGGCATGTAAAATGGATTCATTTGAATAGGAGTGATTGGATGGAAGTGCAAACAGAAACATACCGCGCAGCTATGAATGGAACATTAGAACGTCATTTTTCAGATATGATTGCCGTTATACCAACTAGAATTACAATTGAGCAGTTAAAACAGCGACTAGAAACGATCGCTACTAAAGTTGATGATTTAAAAATTGTTTATAGTGATGAGACAAGCCTTATTGTTGAATTACATATGGGTGAAACAGTCATACCGTATGAACTGCATATTGATGAACCGAACGATCCAGAAGGATATAAAATGTACAATAGACAAGATGCTACAATCGTAGATCGTAATTTTGAAGATGCAGCTTTCGGCACTGAAATTTTCACTCGTACGCTATTTGTAGGCGATGTACTGGACTGCTTTTTCCAGCAGTTACAGTTCTTATGGAATCTCGCCCCAGATTTGTTATTTGTAATCGATTCAAGTGCAGCAATGAAAGTGATATCTAGAAGCTATATTGAATATCACGTTGAAAATGAATTATTACCTGACATTCCTGACTTATACGTTATTCATTCCGTTTATGAAGACGATAAAGACGGTGAGCCTACGCAATATTGGTTTCATACACATGGTCTTTTAAGAGCAGGCGTAACTGAAATAGAGTTAATTATTCCAAATCGCATTTCTTCCTACTACGGCATTAGCGATCTCTTTCAAACATTTGCTAATAATGCCGTTGAGAATGGACAAGTCCCTATGAATGAGCCTATCGTTATCGCGCATAGTCAGCAAGGTTCTATACATACAGTCGCTGTTCCGTGGGAAAAAGGATTATCTTATATAGGGCATAAAACGAGTATGGACCAATTATCTTCAATCGAAGATGAGGAAGTGAAACTACAACCAATAGATGCACAAAATACATTCTTAGGCGGAATGGATGCCCGAGATGAATACCATCAATCTCCATCTGTTCTCTTATTCAAATTTAATACTTCAGAAGAATATATTGAAAGTTTTTTCAAAGAACACGAGGAAGCTACAGGGCTCATGTTCTATAAAACAAATAGTGAAACCGATCGTATGGCTTACAATGCGAAAAATACTTTTGGATATTTCAGCAACATTTTTCACATTGAACAATCAAATGAAGATTTTCGTTTCCTTGCTAAGTTTGGTGTCTCCTACGAAGAAGGAAAAAGTGAACATATGTGGTTTGAAATGCAAAACATTACGGAAGATTTCATTCAAGGAATACTCATTAATGAACCATATTTCATAGAAGATATGAGTGAAGGAAATAGTTATCATTTAGATTTTGATAACTTAACAGAGTGGGTTATTTATGCAGGAGATGCTGTTATAAAGCCAAATAACTTATATATGTTTATTGGCGAATAAGTATTTTATATAATAAACGAAACGCCTTCAATATGATTGAAGGCGTTTCTTATAATTTATTGTGCGATTAATTCAGCATCTATTACTTTCTCCAAATGAGATAATACACGCTTTGCAGCTTCCTCACCTTGATTAATACAGTCTGGAAGTCCAGCGCCAGCATAGGAGCTACCTGCCAAGTATATACCTGGCAACTCTTTCTCCATAAATGTTGTGAGCTGTTTCATTCGCTCGTTATGGCCTACTGTATATTGAGGCATCGCTTCTTTCCAGCGACTTACGATTGTAAACTCTGGATCCTCTGTAATATCCATCGTCTTCTTTAAATCCTCTAGTACGAGCTGAACGAGTTCTTCTTCAGTTTGTTCTACAACCGCTTCATCACCAGCACGCCCGACGTAGCAACGAAGGAGTGTTTTTCCTTCTGGCGTTGTATGCGGCCATTTTTTATGCGTCCACGTACATGCTGTAATGGTGTAATCGCTATTTCGTGATACGACAAATCCTGTACCATTAATATCGCGCTGGATTGCAGACTTTTGGAAAGCAAGTGCCACATTCGCAACGGATGTGGATGGAATATTACGGAAGAAACGAAACTGCTTGTACTGAGCAAACATGGACGGCAATACTTTATGCGAAGTTGCCACTACGATGGCGTCCGCTTCTATTTCTTTTCCGTTACTAAGAGTAATTGTATAACCATCACCCTGTTTTGCAACTTTTTCAATGCGAGTTCCCTTTATTATCGTACCTTCATGCATCTTTGCTTCGAGAGATTTTACGATAGATTCTAAACCTGTTTTCACTGTTTGGAACATTCCCTTTTTCGGTTCAGCTTTCTCTTCTTTCGGAGCGAGCGTACGCATACCGAGTGAAATACTGCGATGTTTCTGCTCAATCTGATACATTTGCGGGAATGTTGACATTAAGCTCATTTGATCAATATCCCCTGCATAAATACCCGATAGTAACGGTTCTATTAAGTTTTCAACCACTTCGTTTCCAAGACGATGTCTGAAAAATTGTCCGAGTGATTGGTCAGATACTGGCTTTGATCTCGGCATTAATAGATCAAAACCAGCTCTTAGTTTACCAATTGGGGAGAACAGCCCGGAAAATAGAAACGGCGTAATTTGCGTTGGAATTCCCATCATTGATCCATTCGGCATTTTATGTAACCGATTGTTTACGAGGATAAATGATTGACCGGCTTGATTATTTACAAGTTCATCGCCAAGACCTAATTCTTTCACTAATCTAGCTGCACTTTCTTTTCGTGCTAAGAAAGAATCCGGTCCGCGCTCAATTGTAAATCCATCTTTTCGAACGGTTTGAATTTTTCCGCCAAGTTTACCCGATGCTTCTATAAGTAATGTATCAATCGGCAAGTTTTTTTCATGAATATTTTTTTGTAAGTTATACATTGCTGTTAATCCAGTGATGCCTCCGCCGACGATCACAACTTTTTTCCTCAAGCAGGCTCCCCCTTTCTTCTTACAGTACAGATTCTTTTTTCTTTAATACAACATCTGTTAAACAATCAATAAATGCGTCCGATGCATTTGGCATTTCTGGACGATAATATTTCGCACCAATTTCATCTGTTACAACTTTACACTCAAAGTCGTTGTCATATAAAACTTCTAAATGTTCCGCAACAAATCCAACTGGTGCATATACGAATGAAGTATAACCGTGCTTTTCATTTAGTTCTCTCGTTAAATCTTGTACATCTGGACCAATCCAAGGATCTGGTGTGTTTCCTGCACTTTGCCAGCCTACTGCATAGTTTGCTACTTCAGCTCCGCGCGCGATATAATCCGCTGTTTCATTTAATTGATCTGGATATGGATCGCCCATTGCAATAATTTTCTCTGGTAAGCTATGTGCAGATACGATTAATACTGCTTTTTCACGCTCTGCATCTGACATACCGTTATATATACCTTTCACTGCATCAACCCAGTACTGGATGAATTTCGGCTCTTTATACCAGCTATCAATGCCGTGAATTGTTAAGTTTCCAAGTTTCTCAGCTTCTTCTTGTGCTCGTCCAACGTATGATTTCACGCTAAACGTAGAATAGTGAGGTGCAAGAACAAGTGCGATTGCATCTTGTATTCCGTCGTTATGCATATCTTTCACCGCATCTTCAATAAACGGTTCAATATGTTTTAAACCAAGATACATATGGTACTCTACTTCATCTTGTACTTCATTTAAACGCTGTTCTAACTTCTTAGCTTGCTCTAATGTAATAGTAGCTAAAGGAGAAATACCACCAATTGCACGGTAACGCTCTGTTAAATCTTCCAGCATTTCAGGACTTGGCTTTCTTCCTCTACGAATATGTGTATAGTAACGTTCAATATCTTCTTCTTTATATGGCGTTCCGTATGCCATTACAAGCAAACCAATTTTCTTTTTCATACAGCAATTCTCCTTTACTTCGCTAACTGCCCTTTAGAGTATTCATGAATAAATGTAGTTAAACGTTTTAATGTATCCGGATTTACTTCTGGGAATACACCGTGACCTAAGTTAAAGATATAACCCGGCTGTTTCATCCCTTGATCTAAAATACCTTTTACATGTTCTTCAATAACAGACCATGGTGCAAGTAAGAATGAAGGGTCCATATTACCTTGTACCGCCTTATGAACGCCACGTGCACGTGCTTCTTCAATCGGTAAGCGCCAGTCTAAGCCGACTACATCAAGCGGTAAGTCGTGCCACTCATTCACTAAGTGTGCAGCTCCTACGCCGTGCATAATCATCGGTACACCCATCTTACGAACTTCTGCAAAAATAAGCTCCATTGCTGGTTTAATAAATACGCGATAATCTGCTACATTTACTGTTCCAACCCAAGAATCGAAAATTTGAACTGCTTTTGCTCCTGCGTTTATTTGCGCTTTTAAATATGTAATAACCATATCTGCTAGTTTATCCATTAAAGCGAACCAAGCTTTTGGCTCTGCATACATGAACGCTTTCGTATTATGGTAGTTACGAGATGGACCGCCTTCAATCATATAGCTCGCTAATGTAAATGGAGCTCCTGAAAAACCGATTAACGGTACGTCTAACATTTCTGTCGTTAATAAACGAATTGTATCTAGTATGTACGGTACGTCATCTTCTGGATTGATTTCCCCTAGTTTTTCTACGTCTTGTAAAGAACGGATTGGATTATCAATAACTGGGCCAATACCTGATTTAATTTCTACATCCACACCAATTGCAGGTAGTGGTGACATAATATCTTTATAAAGAATTGCTGCGTCTACGTTATATTGATCAACCGGCAATTTTGTAACGTAAGCACATAACTCTGGATTATGTGTAATTTCAAATAAAGAATATTTTTCTTTAATCTTTCTATATTCCGGCTGTGAACGACCTGCTTGACGCATATACCATGCTGGTACATAATCGGTACGTTCCCCCCTACATGCTTTTAAAAATGTCTCATTTATAGTTCTTACCAAGACCCTTGCTCCCTTCCTTACCAATGCTTCGAATACGTTCGATATTTATCTTTTTTTACTATACAGCTTGTAAAAACAAAATGCATAATATTATGTACGTTGTTCATTAAATTGACACAAACATTCTTAAAAACGCTTACTATTTTCACAACATTCTTATTATAACACAGAGAAAAACTATGGTTTAGCTACTTTTGACTTTTCTCCTTCACGATTCGTTTGTGTATTATATGGTACAACGTAAAAGCTCGGTTTTGAAAATATGTTAACGAACTTTTCCTCATATTCCCCAGCACCATTTACAGTGCTAACATGTGTATGAATTCCGTTCTCCACTCTATAGATTCGGTACATAATTCTGTTATCTGGAAGTGGCGTCCAACTTAATTTTGCTTTAAATAAACCGAAAGGGCTAAATGATAGTTTCATTTTTACATCTTCAATTTTGCGCAGTCGAATCGGAGCGCCGATTGTTTCCACACCTTCAGGCTTCATAAACTTCTCTTTATGTTCTACATTAGCCTTCGTTAAAATTTTCTTAAACAATTTTGTCGCAGATGCACTTTCTCCTTGCAACTGATGCTCCTTATCCGTACGGTCATAACCAATCCAAACAGCGCCTACTAAGTTAGGTGTATAGCCGACGAACCACATATCTCTTGCTCCCTTATCGTCATTTGGCAATGAAGTTGTACCCGTTTTTCCAGCTAACGCACCGTTATATACACCAGCTCTCGCTGTTCCTTCCTTCACAACTCCTTCTAACATTTTCGTCATATACCATGCTGTCTGCTTCGAGAAGATTTTCGTCTCTACTTTTGGAGATTCCCCAATGACTGCACCGTGTCTATTTAATACTTTATCAATAACGTGCGGCTCAATAATATTTCCATTTGCTAAAAATGAACGATACATTTTTACCAGATCAAATGTTGAAACGCCATTTTTTAGTCCCCCAAGCGCTGTACTTAAACCAGCATCTGCAATATGGACATTTCCTTTTTCTAAATATTGCTTTCCTTCTTCTACCCCTAACTCATTTAATAAAGAAACTGCCGGTACGTTTGCCGACTCTAAAATCGCATCATACATCGTCATTTCTTTTGAATACTCATGATTATAATTTCGAGGTTCATACCCTTCAAAAGAATTTCTTTCATTCGTTAATAAAGAATACGGATTATACTTTTTCGTTTCTAGTGCTGGTGCATAAACGATAAGTGGTTTTAAAACAGATCCGGGCTGCCTTTTGGCAAAAACACGATTAAATCCTCTCGGGACATACTTTCTTCCCCCAATCGCCGCTTTAATCCCTCCCGTACGATTATCCATTAATAAGAAAGCACCTTGCGCCCCTTCTTCTTTCCCAGGAAAATTCCTTGCATCTTGAAACTGGTTATATGCTACCTTTTGAATCTTTTCATCCATAGGTACGACAAACGTATATCCTCCGCGAAGTACTTCTTGATGAGACAACCCGTATAAACGAGCGGCTTCATCTATGACCATATCAATATACGGCATATATGCAAGCTCATTCTCATCTAAATTTTTATATAGAGCAATTGTCTTCCCTTGATAACGAACGCTTTCTTCTGCAGTCAAATAGCCTTGTTTATGCATAAGTGACAATACTAGATCGCGGCGTTCCTTACTCTTCTCTGCAGAATAGTACGGTGAATATCCGTTTGGTGACTTCGGAAGGCCTGCAAGCATTGCCCCTTCCTCTACTGTTAAATCCTCAACATTTTTATTAAAATACAACTTTGCTGCTGCTTGAATACCGTAAGCCCCATGACCAAAATAAATATGATTCATATACATTTCAAGAATTTGTTGCTTCGTATATTTTTGCTCTAATTGAAGAGAAATTGCGACTTCCTTCAATTTGCGCGTAAATGTTTTTTCACGAGTTAAAAAGACATTTTTAGCGAGTTGCTGCGTAATGGTACTACCGCCCTCTACCTTTTCTCCAGCTAACGTATCTTTATAAAGAGCCCGGAATATAGACGGATAATCAATTCCTTGATGCTCATAAAAACGGGAATCTTCCACCGCAACAAACGCCTGCTGCACATACTTCGGAATTTGCTCGATCGGTACGAGGTCTCTATTTTCTACATATAATTTCGTAATTTCTTTCCCTTTCTGGTCAACGATACGTGATGAAGAGTGGAAAACGAGCTGCTTTTCATCCATCATATAGCCACCAGCTAACACGATAAGTTTATAGAGTACAATCGCTACTACGAACGTTGCGACGCCGCCTAATAAAGTCCACTTTACTTTCTTCATACATCGTCCTTCTTTCCAAATGATGGTACATTTATTATTTGAAAAAGAAGTATCTTTATGTATATAATCTTCGAAGTTTTTTAAGAGAGTTGATATAATAGAAACAAACTAGTAAGGGGGCATTAAAATGAAGGCTATTATTTCATACGAAACACCTCTAGAACAAGCACATTTCACTGCAAAAAATAATGAAAAAGATATGTTTTATAAAGAAAATACAGAAGAATTAGTAGAAGGTTCACTTCAGTATGACGTACTAGATGCTGTCGGTGAATTCAAAGGACAACCTGGCTATATCGTTTGTAACAACATTTCTGTAACAGACGAAGGTCGCCCTGTATTTGAAAACCGCTTTAAAAACCGCGCAGGCCTTATCGAAAACGAACCAGGATTCCAAGCGATCCGCGTTCTACGCCCATTAAGTAACGATACATATGTCATCTTAACGATGTGGGAAACAGAGCAAAACTTTAAAGACTGGACAGAATCACGTTCATTCGAAAACGCTCATAAAAAACGTCCCACGCAAGTAGAAGGAAAACCTCAGGCTCAAGCGCATCCACATGCGGAACAGCAAAAGAGTATTTTCTCTCGCCCTTCTTTTGTGACTACTTTTGATGTGTTAGTTTAATTTTTTTGAGTTTGGAGTTCGGAAACCGCGGTATGTGAAATTATATCGGCGATTCTTCGAATATATCAACGCAACTCGAATTATATCAGCGTTTTTCTGAATATATCGGCGCAACTCGAATTATATCAGCGATTCTTCGAATATATCGACTTATCGACAAATCATGACACAAAAAGGAAACACCATTACACACCGGTGTTTCCTTTTTCTTTGTACCAATTATATATACGAAGTGAATCTTTTTTTCTCATATGCTTTACTTCATAACCCCGCCCAGCTACCGCTACAAGAGTTGTACATAATTCATCCTTTCTTTGAAAATACGATTGATTATAACCTACTGCTTGAACATGTCTTCTTCGCATTATTCCTGTATATTTCGAAAAATTACGATATACAACCGTTAGTTGATTTTCTCTTAATTCATAACCGCCACTTTTATATCTAGCATACGCAAGTAACGAAAACACGATAAATAACGGTAAAATAAAAAATAACGCAATATATTGTTTTAAATATATACTTACGCTAGCAATTAGAACTGTGAGTATGATACTTATTAACCAGCCCATAATGAAATAACGACGCAACGCTGTTTTTGGTAAGTGAGCGATCTCCGCTTCAATTTCATAAGGTAACTCTAAATATGTGAGCAGGTGCTGTACATCTTTTTTCTTCATAAAAGGATGCAGCATCACTTCATTACTTGCTGCTCCAATACTGTGAATTGCTTCCACTTCAACAGCGCAATAACCAAATGGCTGGCGAAGCATACATTCTTTTACAGTAATCGCTTGAATTCGGTGCAATTTTAAGACAAACTCTTTCTTTTCAAATAACCCTTGAACGATACGAACTTCTTCCCCTTTTCGCTCAATTTTAAAGTTTGCATATTTCAACACATATCCAGCCGTGGAAATAATCCATGAAATTGCCATTAAAATTAATGCTATTACAATTAGTTTATAAACACCGTTTCCCATCACATACGCTTCTACTTTACTTGTGAATCCTTCAGGAAGAACAAAATCAAACTTTGTGTAAAGAAGTACCAGTCCAGAAAACACTAGTCCGAACCGACCAGATGTAATCGCTGCCGCTAAAACCTCTTTCGCTGTTAACTGATAAACCGTCTTGCTTTCTTCCTCTTCTATTTCTTCTTTTACAGTAGTTTCTTTCTTATGTAATAAAGAGATTAAATGTTTTGCCTCGTCTTCTTTAATACCAGCCAACATCACTTCTGGTTCACTACCACCACCCGCTACTTCTATATTTAACTTCATAAGCCCAAGCATCTGATAAATGACATTAGAAGACGTACTAACATTTTGCACACGTTCTTTATTTAAATAACTTTCCTTCTTTACAAAAACACCGTGCTTTATATGTAAAATATTATTCTCAATCCAATACACTTTGAAATACCATTTAATTGCTGAAAAAATAGCCATGATGAATAAAACAACCAGAAGGAAAAGATAAAATAAATACCAAGGTTCCACTTGTTCATCAGGTTTAAATAAAACAAGAATAATAAGTGGCAACAAACTCGCAACTCTAATACCTAACAATATCGTAATGGGATGTTGCCTCTTATACATCCTTATCACTCACTTTCGCAAGTTCTCCAATTTGTCTTTTTAGCTGTTCTGCTTCTTCTTTCGTTAAACCTGGAATACTATGAGAAGTTGCGGCTGTTGAAATGTGTAATTCTGCTAAATTATACTTTCTCATGATCGGCCCTTGCTCAATCGTTACGTGCTGCACACGGATCATCGGAATAAGTACGCGTTTTACAACGAACATTCCCTTTTGAATCTCAATCTCTTCTTCATTTAATCTGTAACTATAATAGCGCTGACGTAAATTTGGAAACACAAAATAATCAAGTGGAATAAATGTAATAGCTCCTGTTACTAATAGTCCAAACAACCAGCCCCACCAGTTAAAGTTAATCATAAAAAAGAAATACGCAATTACGACTGTTAGTATAACTGCCGCCCCAATTAAAGCGTGAATTCGCCACACTTTCAGCATATTAGAATGAATCTCTCTTTCTAACGGCTGCATCTCATCACTCCAATTCTATGAATTTATTACTTATATATTATCAAAAATAAGATTTCATATACATTTTTGTAAATTTATAGTCAAATAATAACATTTGAATCAAAAGCATATTAAAGAAAAACATACCTCAGTTTTGAAAATTATAT